>JBMZAL010000151.1:3520-3754 GCA_049611325.1 Flavobacteriales bacterium | reverse complement strand
TGCGCAATGAAAAACGCATGCTCCAAGAGGCCGTCGACAGCTTGTTCGACAACAGCCGCAAGAGCAGTGCTGTGAAAACGGAAAGCAACCGTCCGCTGAAGTCTTTGAGCGACAGCTTGAAGGGAAAGCAGGGGCGTTTCCGTCAAAACTTGCTCGGAAAGCGTGTGGACTACTCTGCGCGTTCGGTCATCGTCGTTGGACCCGACCTGAAGTTGCACGAGTGTGGCATGCCCA
>JBMZAL010000151.1:0-3510 GCA_049611325.1 Flavobacteriales bacterium | reverse complement strand
TTTACAAGCCATTCATCATCCGCAAGATGATTGAGCGTGGCGTGGTGAAGACCGTGAAGAGCGCCAAGAAGATTGTGGACGCCAAAGAGCCCGTGGTGTGGGACATTCTCGAGAATGTCATGAAAGGACACCCGGTGCTGCTCAACCGTGCACCAACGCTGCACCGCTTGGGCATCCAAGCGTTTCAGCCCAAGCTGATCGAAGGCAAGGCGTTGCAGTTGCATCCTCTGGCTTGCACGGCATTCAACGCCGACTTTGACGGTGACCAAATGGCTGTGCACTTGCCCCTCGGCTCAGCGGCGATTTTGGAGGCGCAGCTGTTGATGTTGGGCTCGCACAACATTTTGAACCCTGCCAACGGAGCCCCGATCGCCGTTCCTTCCCAGGACATGGTCTTGGGCTTGTACTACATCACCAAGGAGCGTTCGTCTTCGAAGGAGCATGTGGTCAAGGGCGAGGGCATGGTGTGCTACTCTCCTGAAGAGGTGCGCATCGCGCACCAGGAGGGTCGCTTGGATTTGCACGCAGCCATCAAGATGCGTTTCGTGGACATCGACGGAAACGTCAGCTTGATCGACACCACGTGTGGTCGTGTTCTCTTCAACGAACACGTGCCTGCAGAGGCGGGCTTCATCAACGAGCTTTTGACAAAGAAGTCGCTTCGCGGCATCATTTCTCACGTCTTGAACAGCGTGGGTGTGCCTCGTACGGCGCAGTTCCTTGACGACATCAAGGAGCTCGGATTCACCATGGCCTTCAAGGGTGGCTTGTCCTTCAACTTGAACGACGTCATCATCCCACCTGAAAAGGAGGAGTTGGTTGCCAAGGCCACGTCCCAAGTGGGCGAGGTGATGGACAACTACAACATGGGTCTCATCACCAACAACGAGCGTTACAACCAAATCATTGACATTTGGACGCACACGAACTCTCGTTTGACGAACATCTTGATGGACCGTTTGGAAACCGACAAGCAAGGTTTCAACTCAATCTACATGATGATGCACTCCGGTGCGCGTGGTTCAAAGGAGCAGATTCGTCAGCTCTCGGGCATGCGTGGTTTGATGGCCAAGCCGCAGAAGTCGTCGGCGACGGGTGGTCAGGACATCATCGAGAACCCCATTCTCTCCAACTTTAAGGAGGGCTTGAGCATCTTGGAATACTTCATCTCCACGCACGGTGCGCGGAAGGGTCTTGCGGATACAGCCTTGAAAACGGCCGACGCAGGTTACTTGACGCGTCGTTTGGTGGATGTGGCCCAGGATGTCATCATCACAGAAGACGATTGTCACACCTTGCGCAGCTTGACGGTGACGCCCCTCCGTCAGAACGACGAAATCGTGGAGGGCATCGGAGACCGCATCGAAGGTCGCACTGCGGCACAAGATGTGTTGCACCCCGCCACAGATGAGGTGTTGGCCTCGGAAGGAGAGTTGATTTCTCCAGCCACAGCCAAGGCCATTGAGGAAGCAGGTGTCCAAGAAGTGGAAGTGCGCTCTGTGTTGACGTGCGAATCACGTCAGGGGGTGTGTGCCAAGTGCTACGGAAAGAACCTCGCCACCAACCGCCCTGTGCAGACAGGTGAGGCTGTGGGTGTGATCGCAGCACAGTCAATCGGGGAACCTGGAACGCAGTTGACCCTGCGTACGTTCCACGTGGGTGGTACCGCTTCGAAAATCTCAGACGAGAACCAAATCCGCACCAAGCACGAAGGTGTCGTGGAAATCGACGAACTCCGTACGGTGGACCGCACCAACGCCGAAGGCGAGAAAGAGGTTGTGGTCGTCTCACGTTCTTCAGAATTCAAGGTCATGGATCCAGAGACCAACGTGGCGTTGTCCACCACGGTTCTCCCTTACGGTTCTGTGCTCTTTGTGAAGGAAGGCAAGAAGATCAAGAAGGACACTGCCGTTTGTGAATGGGATCCTTACAACAACGTCATCATCTCTGAAGAAGAAGGCACAGTGGCCTTCGAGAGCATTGAAGAGGGCGTGACCTACCGTGAAGAACTCGACGAACAAACGGGATTCCGTGAAATCGTGATCACCGAGTCTCGCGACAAGAAGAAGAACCCTGCCGTGCTGATCATGGGCAAGAAGAAGGAAGTGCTTCGCACGTACTCTCTGCCTGTGGGCGCTCACCTTTCTGTGAAGGAAGGAGACAAAGTGGGCAAGGGCCTCATCTTGTGCAAGATCCCACGTGTGGCCGGCAAGTCTGGTGACATCACAGGGGGTCTGCCACGTGTGACCGAGCTCTTCGAAGCCCGGAACCCCTCGAACCCTGCAGTGGTGTCTGAGGTAGACGGCATCGTGAGCTACGGCAAGATCAAGCGCGGCAACCGTGAGATCATCGTGGAAGCGCGTACAGGAGACAAGTTCAAGTACATGGTACCCCTGTCGAAGCACATCCTTGTGCAGGACAACGACTTCGTGAAGGCAGGCATGCCTTTGTCAGACGGTGCCGTGACTCCAAACGACATCTTGAACATCATGGGCCCCACGGCCGTTCAGGAGTACATCGTGAACGAAATCCAAGACGTCTACCGTCTCCAAGGTGTGAAAATCAACGACAAGCACTTCGAAGTCATCGTACGTCAGATGATGAAGAAGGTGGTCATCGAGGATGGTGGCGACACGCAATTCCTCGAAAAGCAAATCATCGAGAAGGCCGACTTCTTGAATGAGAACGACCGCGTGTTTGGCATGGTGGTGGTCACCGACGCTGGTGGATCTGAAACCCTCAAGGTGGGACAAATGGTGTCTGCCCGTCGTTTGCGCGACGAGAACAGCTCGTTGGTCCGTCGCGACCTACCCAAGGTGGAAAGCCGCGATGCCATCCCAGCGACCTCTCGTCCATTGCTTCAGGGAATCACCCGCGCGTCTTTGCAGACGAAGTCCTTCATTTCAGCCGCGTCCTTCCAGGAAACGACCAAGGTGTTGAACGAAGCTGCGGTGAGCGGAAAGCAAGACCACTTGCTCGGCTTGAAAGAGAACGTGATTGTGGGTCACTTGATTCCCGCCGGAACAGGCACCCGTGAATTCTCGGACTTGAAAGTGGGTTCCAAGGAGGAGTTTGAAGCCCTTGTGGAGCACGCGTCAAGCGAAGAGTGATGGCGCGAAAGCATGAATGAAAAAAGGCACCCATCGGGTGCCTTTTTTTGTGCCTGAATGGGCCGAGGAGAGAAGGGGCCTACCAGCCTTGGCTTATTTCTGCTCAATGGCGCGGGCAGCAGCTTCGGCAGGGTCTTCTTGGGCTTTGCCTTTTTCCGGTTGGGCCACCCCGCAAAAGCCAAACAGGCAGTTTTCTTTGATGATACGGTCGACAAAGTCGGGGACCATATCCACCCAGTCCTCTCCGCCGTTCTTGATGGACTCCAGGGCTGCGCGGCTGAAGATGGACAGCACTTCAGGGTCGAAATCGTGAATGTCTGTGATGCGCTTGTTGAAGGCGAGGTAATCGTAGAGCGGCTTGAGTCGCGGGTGGATTGGGGTGGTGGAGGAGGTCCACAAT
>JBMZAL010000150.1:0-3762 GCA_049611325.1 Flavobacteriales bacterium | reverse complement strand
CGACGATTCACGCCTACACCGCAGACCAGCGCTTGCAGGATGCGCCGCACAAGGATTTGCGTCGTGCACGCGCCGCTGCACTCAGCATGATTCCCACGTCCACAGGTGCAGCCAAGGCGGTGGGGCTTGTGCTCCCCGAATTGGCGGGCAAGCTCGACGGCATGGCCGTGCGCGTCCCCACGCCCACGGGTTCGGTGACAGATTTGACGGCCACGTTGAAAACGGAAGCCACCGCCGAGCAAGTAAACGCTGCCCTCAAGGCGGCTGCAGAAGGCCCCATGAAGGGAATTCTCCAGTACTGCGAGGACCCCATTGTCAGCGTGGACATCGTGGGCAACACGCACAGCTGCATCATTGACGCCGCCTTGACCAAGTGCACCGGAAACTTGGTGAAGGTCTTCGGTTGGTACGACAACGAGGCCGGATACGCCACGCGCGTGGTGGATTTGGCAGAGCGCCTTGCCTAAGCTTGCGCTGTGAAGATTCTCATCGCTGACAGCGGATCCACCAAATGCGATTGGTTGGTCATCACTGAACATGGCCAGGAACTCGGAGAGTTCCACACCATGGGATTCAATCCGTATTTCCACGACGCCGACTTGGTGGAGCGGGAAATGAATGCGAATTCTCAGGCCATGGAAGTGGCTGACAGCGTGGATCGCGTGTACTTCTACGGTGCGGGCTCGAGCTCGCCCGAGCTCTGTGAGGTGATTGCCGAAGGGCTGCGCCGCGTGTTTGCCAACGCCATGGTCCATGTGGGACACGACTTGGACGGAGCGGCCTACAGCACCTACACCGGGGAGCCGGCGGTGACCTGCATCCTTGGTACCGGCAGCAACAGTTGCATGTTTGACGGGACGACCGTCACAGAAGAGGTGCCTGCGTTGGCCTACATCTTGGGCGACGAGGGGAGCGGCTCATGGTTTGGCAAGCGCCTCTTGTCTTCGTTCTTGTACCACAAACTGCCTGCGGCAATTCACGATGATTTCGTGGAGCAATACGGGTTGGACAAGTTGTCCATCACCAAGCGCGTGTACCAGGAGCCCAATGCCAACGTGTTTTTGGCGAGCTTCATGACGTTCCTTGGACGTCACAAATCCAATCCGTTTGTTCAGGACTGGTTGGACGAAGGTTTCAAGGCATTCCTTGACGTGCATGTTGCGTGTTTTGAAGGTGCTTCAACCATGCCCATTCACTTTGTGGGAAGTGTGGCCTACCACTTCCAAGACGCCCTGAAGAAGGCTTGTGCCGACCGAGGGTACCGGGTGGGCAACATCATCAAAAAGCCCATTGACGGTTTGGCTCAGTACCACGTTGAATTCATTTTGAAATCACAATAAGGATGGCGTTGAAAGCATGTTTGTTTGACATGGACGGGGTCATTGTGGACTCCGCGATGCATCACTTTGTCGCGTGGAAACGCTTGGCCGAGGAGTTGAGCATTCCCTTCACCGAGGAAGACAACCATGCCTTGAAGGGATTGAGTCGGGTCGACAGCTTGGAGCACATTCTCCGTTTGGGGCATCTGCAACTGGACGAAAAGACCAAAGTGAAGTTGATGGACCAAAAGAATGCGTGGTATCTCGACTTGATTCAAGGCATGCGCGCCGAGGACATTTTGCCCGGTGCCAAAGAGTTGATTGAGTCGCTGGTGGCGGAAGGCATTCACGTGGGACTTGGAAGTTCGAGCCGCAACGCGCAATTGATCCTGGACAACGTGGGTTTGACACCTTTGTTTGACACTGTCGTGGATGGCAACCACATCACCTTGAGCAAGCCAGACCCAGAGGTCTTTCTGAAAGGGGCGACCGCCTTGGGTGTGGCGCCTGCCGACGTCGTGGTGTTCGAGGACGCCGCTTCCGGGGTGAAAGCCGCCAAGACCGGTGGATTTTTCGCCGTCGGGGTGGGAGACAAGGACCAACTCTCGGAGGCCGATGTGGTGGTGGACCACCTTGAAGGGGTGACTGTCAATCAACTTCGAACTTGGATGGAACACGGCCTCGGTTGAGGCGCGTGCCGACTTAAAATCAACGAGCGATGAACCGCTATTTGGATGCTGAAGCCTGGCGCGTGGTCGAAAAGGGATTCAACCCTGAAAACATGCGCAGTTCGGAGAGCATGTTCTCCATTGGAAACGGACGATTTGGCCAGCGCGCCAACCACGAGGAAGGCTATTCAGGTGACCACATGTTGGGAAGCTACGTGGGCGGTGTGTACTACCCAGACCGAACCAAGGTGGGCTGGTGGAAAAACGGGTATCCCGAGTATTTCGCCAAGGTTCTGAACGCCACGAATTGGACGCACATCGGCCTCCGTGTCAATGGCTCAGTGGTGGACTTGGCCACGGCGCACGAAGTACGTGACTTTGAACGCGTGTTGGACATGCGTCAAGGGTTGCTCCAACGCACGTGCACTTTGGTCCTTGCCCCAGGGGTGGAAATCTGCCTCGAAACCGAGCGTTTCATCAGCATGGCTTCCCCCAACAAGGCCGCCGTTCGTGTCAGGTTCACGCCGCTTTCAGGGGTGACCTCGCTTGAGGTGATGCCACGGTTGGATGGCGGCATCACCAACGAAGACACGAACTGGGACGACGCGTTCTGGCGTCACGATGCCCAAGCTTCCGACGCGGCGGCCGCCACCTCAGTCGTGGTAAACACCACGGAGAAGACGGCATTCACGGTGGGCACAGCCCAAGCCATGTCCTGCACGGATGCCACTTGGCGCACCGAAGAAGGCGAGAAGTGGACCGGATTGACCGTGGCGTGGGACGACCCTTCTGCCGTGGAGGTGACCAAGTTTGTGGGGCTCGTCAGCTCGCTTCACACGGCAGCATGCCGGTGCGGCGAAGAAGCGCTTGACGAGGCCACGTCGGGACGGGATCAGGGCTACGAGGCCATGCGCACCGCACACGTCGAGGCATGGGAGGCGATTTGGGCGTTGGGTGACATCGAGATCGAAGGGGACGTTGAAGCTCAGCAGGCCATTCGCTTCAACATCTTTCACCTCAACCAAACCTACCGCGGAGACGATGCCCGATTGAATGTGGGCCCCAAGGGATTCACGGGCGAGAAATACGGCGGGGCCTCTTACTGGGACACGGAAGCGTATTGCTTGCCATTCTACTTGGCGACCCACCCGCCGCATGTGGCAGAGCAGCTCCTGCGTTACCGTTTCAACCAACTCGGCAAGGCCATTGAGAATGCCGAGAAATTGGGCTTCCAAGACGGAGCGGCGTTGTATCCCATGGTGACCATGAATGGCGAGGAATGCCACAACGAGTGGGAAATCACCTTCGAAGAAATCCATCGGAATGGGGCCATGGTCCTCGCGCTCCGCAATTACGCCGAGTACACGGGAGACGACACCTACTTGCGAAAAGAAGGGATGGATGTGGCCGTGGCGGTGGCGCGCTTTTGGGCGCAACGCGTGCACTGGTCGGAGCACCGTGGTGCCTACGTCATGCTTGGCGTGACGGGACCCAATGAGTACGAGAACAACGTCAACAACAACTGGTACACCAATTACCTGGCAGCTTGGTGTCTGCGTTACGCCGCTTCTTTGGTGGATCGCTTCCAAGGTGACGTTTCCAAAGAAGAGTGTGACGCGTGGATGCAGATTGCCGAAGGCATGTGCTTGCCACAGAAGGAAGGCAGTGCAATTCGTTTGCAACAAGATGGCTTCCTTGACAAAGATTTGATGCCCGCCGATGCCCTGCATGAAGCCCACCGACCCATCAACCAGGTGTGGTCATGGGACCGCATC
>JBMZAL010000149.1:0-3776 GCA_049611325.1 Flavobacteriales bacterium | reverse complement strand
TTCTTCGCCTTGTCCGAAGCGTCCACGGGATGGTACTCACTCCGTCCAGAAGCCGCCAACATGGAAGGGTCGACCCCGGCGTTCTCGAGCAAAATGTTGACCACTGCCGTGGCGCGAAGCACACTGAGTTCCCAGTTGTCGCGCGGGATGCTCGTGCTTCGGACCTGGTCGGTGTCCGTGTGGCCTTCCACGACGATCTCCAGGTCGGACTGCTCGGCAATCACAGACGCCAGCCCTTGCAGTGCCTCACGCCCTCCGGGGTCCACGCTGGCACTTCCGCTGGGGAACAACAATTTGGCCTCCATGCTCACATAGACTTTGCCGTTGCGCTGCTCCACATTCAAGCCTTTGCCTTGGAAACCGAGCAAGGCCTCGGCAAGACGGGCACGCAGAGCTTCGGCGGCCCGTTCGCGCGCCTCGAGCAACGATTCCAACTCCTCCACACGCTTGCTTCTGGCCTCGAGCAAAGCAGACTTCTCATTCAAATCTTTTTCCAGTCGGTTCAGCCGATCCTCGCGTGCCTGCAATTCCTCTCGGATTTTCATGACGTCTTCCAGCAATTGGCGGTTCTCTGCGGCGATGTCGCTCAAGCGTCCAGAACTTTGGTCGGTCAAGGCGTCGTTCAATTCGGTGAGTCGCCCCACCTCCTCCCGCAGCCGCTTGGCTTCCGTGCTCAACGTGTTGGCGTCTTCCGCCAAGGCGTCGTTTTCTGCGGTCAATCGCGCCACCTGCCCCTCCAATTCACGGCTGGACACTTGGGCATCTTGACGGGCCAAACGCAGGCTCGCGTTCTCCGACTCCGCTTCGTCCAATTGCGTTTGAAGGGCCTCGTACTGCTGGGTGGTCACACAGCCCGAAAAGGCCAACATGGCCGCCACAAGGGCCATCGACATGGCCTTGCCAGACCGTTGAAGAAGAGAAGGAGTCAAAATCATGATTGCAGGAATGAGATGCGACAACGCAACCACGAAGTTCACCCCCACAGCCAAGAAGCGGAAAGGCGGCCAGGCCGCCTTTTCCACATCACAATGTCAGTGCATTCCAAGCCTCGCAAGGCCCGGCGCCGCCGTCAACTCAGTTGATGGACAACGCGAAGCTGCCTTGGCTCAACGTCGTTGCGGAGCCTGCGGCCTCCATCACAGAGCCGTTGAACGATCCCACCACGTATCCTCCGGACACCGCGTCGATGTAGGTGATTTGGAACGTGGTGTTGCCGCCAAACAACGTGGTGTAATTCAACCCCGCGGTGCTTGTGTACGCCGCCGCTTGGGGCAGTGCCGTGGGGTTCAGGGCAATGACGTAGCCGTTGTACCAACCGTCGGCCGGTTCAGCCACCACAAAGCCCACCTGCGCACCAGTGAGGCTGATGCCAGTGATTTGGAGGTTGCCTCCCACCAATTCTGCAGAAGCCGTGGCGTCTCCAAAGTATTGGACGCCCGCATTGTACCATGAGATGGTGGAAGCACAGGGCTCGCAGTCGGGGCCGCCACAGTCGATGTATTCTTCCAGACCGTCTTGGATGCCGTTGGTGCAATCGCAAAGACACTCGCAGGGGTCACAGGTGTTGCCGCCGCAATCGATGCCTGTCTCACTGCCGTTCAAAATGCCGTCGTCGCACGTGGGGCACGCGTCACAATCCACGCCGCCGCAGTCGACGCCGGTTTCGTAACCGTTCATCAAGCCGTCGCCGCACAACTCAGGGCATGCAGGGCATCCCTCGCACCCGCAGTCCACGCCGGTCTCACCCTCGTCGAGGACACCGTTGAAATTGGTGGCACAGGGCTCGCAGCTGCCGCCGCAATCCACCCATTGCTCGCCCAAGAGCGGGTCCCACTCTTCGTTTTCACAAGGATCACAGGGGTCGCAGATGGGGCCACCGCAATCGATGAGTTCTTCTCCGTTGTTGAGGATTTCGTCGTAGCAGTTCTCGCCGATGAGGTTGTCGTCGTTCAAGCATCCCGTCAATGTGAGACCGGACAAAAGGACCGCGAAACACACGGCCATGAAACGGCCAGCGGCGGAGGAAAAGATGGGGTGAGATGTCATGTGCGTAATTTTGACGTGCCGAAAGATACAACTGGAACACAACCGGACTCCGCATCCCCCTCAAGCACCATGGACAACCTCGAATGGAAGCCTTCCAAAGCCCCTGACTTTCTGGAAGTCGGACGCCTGTCAAAAGACACGGGTCTGAATCCTTTGGTTGCATCCTTGTTGATTCAACGGGGCATGAGCTCCACCGAGGAGGTGGAGGATTTTTTGGACCCGAGCAGGGAAAAGCTGCACGACCCTTTCTTGATGAAGGACATGGACAAAGCCGTGTCGCGCATCATGAAAGCCATCGAACGCAATGAGCGCATCATGGTGTACGGCGACTACGACGTGGACGGGACCACGTCAGTGGCCATGGTGTCGTCGTTTTTGAAGGGGCTGCAGGTGCCGGTGCTCCCCTACATCCCCATGCGATACGGCGAGGGATACGGCGTGTCGCCCAAAGGTGTGGAGCGCGCGAAAGTCTCTGGATGCACCCTCATCATCACGCTGGATTGTGGGACCAAAGATTTTGACGCCCTCGCGGCGGCGGCCGAGGCCGGCATCGACACCATCGTGTGCGATCACCACCTGCCTGCAGACACCTTGCCCGTCACGCACGCCCTGCTGAACCCCAAGCGCGAAGACTGCGCGTATCCGTTCAAAGAATTGTCGGGCGCCGGTGTGGCCTTCAAATTGCTCACCGGGCTGGTCAACACCATTGGCTTGACCATGTCTTCGGTCTACGACCATCTGGATTTGCTGGCGCTAAGCATCGGTGCCGACCTCGTGGAAATCACGGGGGAGAACCGGATTTTGGCCCACCACGGCATGCGCAAACTGCGCAAGACGATGCGGCCAGGGATCCGCGCCATGTTGCACGTCGCGAACATCGACCGGGTCCCCAACTCGGTTCGGGACATCAGCTTCACGCTGGGTCCGCGCATCAACGCCGCAGGACGGGTGGGGCACGCGCTCAAAGCCGTGGAGCTGCTCATGGCTTCCGACGACAACACGGCGTACGAACTCGCCTACGAGCTCGAATCCATGAACCAAGCGCGAAGGGATTTGGACGAGGACATGACCGAGGAAGCCTTGGCCCAAATGGCCGAACAACCGGCCGGGCGTTGCTGCACCGTGGTGTGCGGCGAAGGATGGCACCGCGGCGTGCTCGGCATCGTGGCGAGCCGCTTGGTCGAGGCGCGTTACCGCCCCACCATCGTGTTGAGCGAAGAGAACGGCTTGTTGATGGGCAGTGCGCGAAGCGTACGCGGCGTGGACATCCACGAAGCGTTGGAAGATTGCCGATCCTACCTCGAGCAATTTGGCGGGCACCCCATGGCGGCGGGCCTGCAGTTGCGCAGCGACCAACTCAAGGACTTCACCGCTGCCATCGAAAAGAGCATCGCATCTCAAGTCAACGGCCGCATCCCCGCACCAAGCATCAGCTACCACCTCGAAATTGACCTCAACGCCATGACCCCTCAGGTGTTTGAGGAAATGGGCAAACTGGCGCCGTTTGGGCCTGGAAATGGCGTGCCGGTCTTCATGGCCAGTGGGTTAAAAGCTGCCCTGCCCCCACGTACGGTGGGTCACCGTGGGCGCCACCTCAAGCTCATCCTCCAAACCACAGAAGTGCCTCATGGCCGGTTTGAGGCCATTGGTTTTGGCATGGGCGACCGGTTGGAGGAAGTGCGCCGGATGAAGGAAATGGACTTGGTGTTCACCTTGGTCCAAAACACGTT
>JBMZAL010000148.1:0-3777 GCA_049611325.1 Flavobacteriales bacterium | reverse complement strand
ATCAAAATGGCTGGCAACAGCACACAGAACGTTTCATTCAAGGGGTAGTTGAAGGGGCCGAGGCACAGCACCACGCCGAGCGGCCCACGACGAATTTGGGCAAGCACGCCCGAGACCTGGCTGATGTGGCTGCCTTCGCGATGAAGGTTTTTGTACTCTTCAATGGTGTCCTTCAGGTACACCACGGTGCGGTCAAACTCCTTCTCTGCGTCGCTGCGCTTTTTGCCAATCTCCCACATCAACAACTCGGCCACCTGATCGCGCTTGGGCTCAATCAAGGAAATGAACTTCTCCATGGCCTCGATGCGGTCGGACGCCGAGGAGGAGGGCCACTGACCCCGCCCGTGGTCGTATGCGTCACATGCGGCTTCCAGCGCACGGATGCCTTCTTCGGCGGGCAGGTCAGGTACCGACCCGAGAAGGGTGCGTTCAGTGCCGTTTTCCAGCTCGGTCATGATGGGGCTGCGCACTTCACTCGAGGGCCCGGTCCAAGATTCGAGGTGGCCATTCACCAAAAAGCGGGTTCCGTGCAACACCGAAGGAACGTTGTAAGGGGCAGGGGGCTGCTGAGTCATGCTTTGACAACCAACATGTTGGACGGGATGTTCAGCGGAGTCTTGCCGCCTCGCCTCGCTGGAAAAGGCGCTATTTTTGCCGCCATGCCATTCACGTCGAATTCAGTGCGCTTTGTGCTCGGTTTTGTGTTCTTGATGACGCTGGGGAACCGCGCATCTTCCCAAGAGGAGGCGATGCCTTTTCAGTTGGACATCGCCCTGGAACCGGCTTCCGAGGGTGAATGGAACTTGATTTTGGACCTCGACATGGACCCGGGAGATTGGGTGGTCTCGTCGTACTCGACGGACAGCATGTTTGGCAGAGTCGCGTTGCGATTTCAGGAACCAGAGGCGCTGACGCTCTCGGGTGCCATGGAGGAAATCCCGCCATCGCAATGGGAGGTGGAGCCGTTTTCTCAACTGGACATCAAGGTGATCCGGCGCGACACGCGTATGATTCAACCAATGGCCATGGACCTCAATCATGTCGACGACATCCATGGCAAGGTGTTCTTTGTGCTGGAGCCCTTGTGCACCCCTTTCGAAACCACCTTCACCCTGACCCAAACCTCGGAAGGGGGCTGGGAGGTGGTGCACACCGGGTCACGCGATGCCTTTCCGCCAGGCCACAAACTCAGGCATTGAGTTCGTCCTGCGCGTGATTGGGCGGCACGTCCAAGTTGGATTCCTGCACCAGCAGGCCTGACTCACGTGCGTTCA
This sequence comes from Flavobacteriales bacterium, assembly GCA_049611325.1. Lineage (GTDB taxonomy): Bacteria > Bacteroidota > Bacteroidia > Flavobacteriales_D > Sanyastnellaceae > UBA11663. Next base: position 2,503 of record JBMZAL010000148.1, on the reverse strand, counting down.
AGCCGCGCTCCAGAAGGAGCATGCCGACGGCAAGTGCGGCGGCGGTGATTTCATAGGCCAAGGCGTGCCAAGGTTCAATGCCGAGGGCGCGACGCAAGAGGATTGTGGCCACAATGAACCCTGAATTGCGCAGAACCATGCCGAAGTCGTCGAGGTAGCGGAACGACACCACCAGCAGCAGGACATCGACCAAGATCAACGCTGTGAAGAATTCGTTGTAGAAGACGTGGTTTAAGTCGGAGTGCAAGTGATCGGGGGTGGTGACGATTTCCCACAGCCAAGTCCCCAAACTGTAAACGCTTAGGACCACAAACGCCACAGCAAGCAACCCGGCGAGGGCGGTTTTGAATCGCACGAATTGTTTCAATTCGGATTCTTCGATCCTGGCTTTGCGTCGCGGAAGAAGGTGGTAGAAGAGCACCAGCATGCCTCCGAGAACAAGGGCTGACAACATGTGGGGAAAGAAGGTGGCTTCCCATGGCCATGAAGAGGTGGCGTCAAGGTCCTTGAAGACGGACCGAATCTCGATTAACGCCACAATCTCCACCTGTTTGCCGAGCGACCGGGCGAAGGAGGTGGGCAGGTAATACACCAGCAGATACACCTCCGCAATCAAGATGACGGAGAAGGGGGTGTAGAGCGTTTGAAGAGGGTGCGCAAAGAGGGAATCAGGCAAGCCTAACCCCCACAATGCGTGCAAGCCGTAGAGGGCAAGGTGCAGTCCAAACAGCACGAGCGCTGTGGTGACCAAGGTCCCTTCAACCCGCCGACGGACTGCAGGATTGAGGGTGCGCTGGGCGAGGTTGAAGAGCAAGTTTTGCAGCATGCTCCTATAACCTGCTGGGAATCAATTTGTTTTCAGAGTCATGCACAAAGAGGCTTGGAGAACTTGTGGGATCTTGATATGGTCTTAAGCTCATGGCATCCATAGATTTATGGCAACACCTTTAAATCTTGTGATCATGAACATCCTCGCGATGATCGCGGGCATTCCTGTGCTCGTGGCCCTCTACGGCGTCATCCGCCGTCAACGTTTTTTCTTTCTTCTTGGATACTTGTTGTACGCCTTGATTGTGGTTCCCAATGAGTTGGGCGAATACATGGCCACCGGCTCCATGGAGCGTCTTGCCGTGGCTGTGGTGTGGATTCTCCAAGCCATTTTGGCCTTTCCCAACAAATTGAATTACGATGGTTCCAAGGTTTTCAAGTCCTTCGGAATCAAGACATTTTTGAGCTTGGCGGCCATCAACATCTTTGGCGTTGTGCTCACCAGAGTGATGCCGACACCTCCAGAATTCACGGAGGGATTGCGGACCATGATTGGCGTCTTTCACGGTGTCTTGGCGGTGCTGCCCTTCATTGGCATCTACTTGATGGCCAGCAACAAAATCCCCGTGGGGACCAACGACTGAATTTTCTCTCCGTTTCAAGCGGGACCAACCCAATCATTTTGACATGAAAAACCATGTTTTGCTTGCCGCAGTGGCATGCTTCAATGCCGTCTTGTTGACGGCCCAATGCGAATTCACAGAATTGACCTTCACCACTTCGACCCTTGAATGGGGCGCGGAGATGAGTTGGGAGCTTTACCACGTGACCGCCGACGGCGACGCGCTGGTGGCGAGCTACCAGGGAGAGGAAGACAATGCCACTTCGACAGAGGTGGTGTGTCTGGAAGATGGTTGCTATTTCTTCCTCCTGTTGGACTCGTGGGGCGATGGATGGAATGGCGGAGACCTCTCGTGCGACCCAGCGATTCCAGGGCTTGGACTCAATGTCACGCTGTACGAAGGGGACTACGGATATCACACCTTCCAGGTGGGAGAGGACGACTGCGATGTGATCTTGGAGGGCTGCGGCGATTACGACGCCCTCAATTACATCCAAGGCGTGACCGCAGACGATGGAAGCTGCATCTACGCCGAAACCTTCGACTCTGTGGTCAATGGCGTGTCCACCACGCGCGAGTACATCTACTACCATCCGGAGGACATGGAGGTCGGTGCGCCGCTCGTGTTTGTCTTGCACGGATACTTTGGCACGGCCTCAGGCATGTATGACATCAGCGGGTTCAAGGAATTGGCCGATCAGGAAGGCTTCGGAGTGGTTTGGCCGCAGGGGCTGCCTGATGGGTCAGGCAACAATCACTGGAACGCCAATTTCGACTGGGGCTCAGAGACGGATTTGGAATTCCTTGTGCAGTTGGCCCAACACCTTCAAAACGAATACAGTCACTCACCGGCGTGCACGTACAGCTGCGGGTACTCCAACGGTGGTTACATGAGCTACAGCTTGGCCTGTCGGGCGGCGGACACCTTCCGCGGCATTGGCTCCGTGGGGGGGACGATGACCAACAACGATTGGAACGATTGTCAGCCCGTCGAGCAGGTCCCTGTGGTGCATTTGCATGGCACACAAGACGAGACCATTTTGTACGAAGGCACCAATGACTGGCAGTGGGGCTGGGGCCAGCAGCCCGGGGTCGAAACCATTGTGGCCTGGT
>JBMZAL010000147.1:3599-3815 GCA_049611325.1 Flavobacteriales bacterium | reverse complement strand
AGGCCCACGTCTTGGCAACGCACCCGGTCAAGGATTTTGACGGGTTCCGCATGGCGCTCCTCACGGACTTTGGCATTGAGCCGCCGTTCGACGCCGACGCGTTCAGCACGGGCAAACCCGAGGACCTCGCGCACCAAACCTACCTGCGTGCCGAGCAACTCTACCAGGCCAAGCTCGCCGACCTCGCGGAGCGCGCCCACCCGGTGATCCAGCGGG
>JBMZAL010000147.1:0-3589 GCA_049611325.1 Flavobacteriales bacterium | reverse complement strand
CCGTTCAGCGACGGCCGCAAGACCTTGCAAGTCGGTACGGACATTGAGCAAAGCGTCTTGACCGAAGGCAAGAGCGTCCTCGACACCCTTGAGAAGGCGGTTGTGCTTGCCATCATCGACCAGCACTGGAAGGAGCACCTCCGCGACATGGACGACCTGCGCAGCAACGTGCAGCATGCCCGCTTCGAGCAGAAGGATCCGCTCCTCATCTACAAGTTTGAGTCGTACGAGCTGTTCCAGAAGTTGGTCCAAAAGGTCAACGCCCAGGTGGCGTCCTTCTTGATGAAGTGCACCATTCCCACGGGTGCTGCCGCCCAACAGCCTCGCCAGGCCCCACGCCCTTCTGCCGCGCCACGTGTGCAAGAGCAGAAAGCCGGGGTCGCCAACACGGCGGAGCAAGGTGCTGCAGCCCGCGCTCGAGCTGCACAAGGCGGCATGCCAGGCCGCGCACCGATGCCGGGCCGCCCCGGCGCCATCGCTCCGGGGCGTCCGCCGCAACAGCGTATGCCGCGTCCGGAACCGGTGTCTCCGATTCGGGCGGAAAAGAAGATTGGACGGAACGAGATGGTCACCATCCGCAAAGGCGACGAAGTCCAAACCCTGAAGTACAAAAAGGCCGAGCCATTGCTCAGTCAGGGTTGGCAGCTGCAGGATTCCTGATTGCGCGCCTTGTGAATCTCCCTGAGGTTTCGCCTGACACGCCGTCGATCGCCGATCTCCGCGCGGCCCTCGACCGGCTTGACGCGGCCACGGCTCCGGCATGGGGCACGATGGACGCTCCCCAAATGCTTCGCCACTGTTCGCGGTTCATGGACCTGTACCTCGGGAGCGTGTCCGTGCCTTCGGGCGTACGCTTCTTGTCACGGCTCCTCGGCCCGCTCTTTCTTCGCTCCTTCCTAACCAAACCCATTGGCGCCACGCCCCGAAACATGGGCACCATGCCGGCCATCAAGGCGCGGCCTGAGGTGGAGCTGGATTTCGAAGCGGAACGTACGCGCTTCCTCGAACGACTCGCTGAGGTGGAAGCGCTGGACGGCGTGATTCAGCACGCGATGTACGGCGCGATGAAGGCGGACGACGCAAAGGCGCTCGTGCGCCACCACACGACGCACCACTTCCACCAGTTTGGGGTGGTTTGACTCAGTTCCGCGTCTTGGGCCCAAACGCCAAGTCGCCCGCGTCGCCCAACCCAGGCACGATGTAACCGTGTACGTTGAGGTCGGGGTCGACCCCTCCCAGAATGAACGACGTGCCCTCGGGCATCCACTTCTGTGCGTTGACCAAGCCTTCTTCGCTTGCAATGGCGGCGAGGACGTGGACCGAAGCAGGCACCCCCGTTTCGCACAAGGCGTCGTAGGCGGCTTGCAATGACGCGCCGGTGGCCAGCATGGGGTCGATGAGCACGAGTGCGCGGCCTTCCATCGCGGGCGCACCGAGGTACTCGATTTCGATGTCGAAGCCCGCGTCGTGGTGCTTCCGGTACGCCGACACAAACGCCGAGTCTGCGCGGTCCCACACGTCAAGCACCCCTTGGTGCAGGGGCATGGCGGCACGGAGGATGCAGGCCATCACGGGTTGATGGGCAGGGATGTCTTCGGTGGCGGTGCCAAGTGGCGTCGTGCACGTGGCCTTCGCCATCGGCCACGATTGTGCCAGTGCGCTGCCCAGTTCACGTCCCATCCGTTGCATGTTCCACCGAAAGGCTGCACGGTCTTCGTGCCGGGAGGCATCGCGCAGGTTGAGCAGCAGCTGGCCAGCCATGCCGGGCGCGCGATTGAGGATGTGGGTCTTCGGGGACATGGGAGAGCGTTGTGGCGTGAGACTTGACGAAAGGGAGCTCACTGCAATTTCACCAACGTGGCTGAAGCCTTTGAGGACTTGGCGCCTTCAATCGTGACGGTGTAATGTCCTGCCGGCAACCGGGAAACATCAAAATCCCGAGATCCAGTTTGGCGAATGAGAGAAGTGATGTTGTTGCCAAGCGCATCGTGCCAAATCAAATCGTTCATTGCCCCGCCGGCAGGGGATTCGACGTGCACAACTCCAGATGTCGGATTGGGGTAAATCGAAAGTTGATGGGAAATGGCCGACGGTGCTTCAATCGATGCGGGGGCGTCCACGACTTTGATGAACCCTTGAGAATTGCCCGCTTCCTCGAGTCGGCCTCCCAAACCGAGTTGACTGTCTGAAAAATGGACGCACCTCAGGACCTGGAGGGGATGTTCCATGGTGAGCCATGAGGGCTCATCCAGCCAAGTGAAGGAATTGGACACGTGTCTGGTCCAGATGCCGTAATTGCCCGTTTCTGGATCAAATCCATGACCCACGACGGTCTGAGAATTCATGGACACGTCCGGGTGGCCACCGTCACAGATGCTGTATCCCTGTTCAAAGGGCAGCCAAGCGCCGACGGAGAGGTCCTGTGCGTAGCGCACCACACCTGCACGCCAGTCGTTGTTTTCGTCCTTGTCTGAGACGGCGAAAAACACGTGGTCGTCATTCATCCACGACCCGTTGCTTGCCAACGTTGGGTCCTCCGCAAAGGACATCGAGGTGCTGTCCAACAAGTTGTAAGATTCGTCAAACTTGTAAAGCACAAAGGACACAGAGTCCTCGGTCAGATCGGTTCCCGACAGGTAGAAATCTCCTTCGTCGTCCTGCATGATGTGGGTCATTCGCGTGTCCCCAAGACCAAAGGTCACTTCATCCACCATTTCGAGCTCAGGGTTGAGCACGCGCAAGAAGCCCTCGTTGTCGACTTGCTCAGATTCTTTCCAACCTGTGACAAGAATGTTGTTGGTAGACGCATCCAACAAGGCATGTTGAGCAACCACAGAAAGGTCGGAGGCCCACTCTTTTTCTTCCAACAAAATGCCATTTACATCCAAATGCAGCAGAAACATTTGATAAGGTTCAGGGCTAAAGCCGTCCCATTGGGTGGTCCTTCCGACAACGACCCAATCGCCGTTGGGCATTTCCACTGCGCCACTGAGAAACTCTTCGCCCTCCTTTTCGTGCACATACGACCACATGGGAACTCCGTAGTCATCCACGCGCCAAACCCAGCAGTCGTTAGCTAGGCTGGGACCCCAAAATCCGCTGCCAAGCCAACCCCCAGTTTGGGCTTTTTGAAGATCCCAAATGCCCTCGGTTTCCTCCCCGGAACTCCACACTTCAAATCCTTGGGCCCGCAGAGGGGCACCATGAAGAAGAGTGAGGCAAAGGCAGAGCGAAGACAGACAAACAGAAAGAAAATTCAATCGGGATGAAAAAAGAGGCATGTTGGAGGGCGTTTGGTGTGGGTCGAGTTGGAAAGCTAACGCCACAACTTCATTCATGCAAAAAGGTCACCCTGGGTGGCGGCGCGCAGGTTGGTGGGCGCTTGGACCTCCAGGCTGGCGTGCTCCTTGACGAGTCTCGCGAATTGTCGACAGGTGTCCGGGGTGTGGATGCTGTCCGGCTGATGCACCAGCAGGTGGAATTCGGTGAGGCCCTGGTCCTTCCATGCGGCGATGCGCTGGGCCCATTGGGCGAGTCGCGCCTCGTCGGACGCGTGCCCTTCGTACCCGCCGAACCGAACAAGGACAAA
>JBMZAL010000146.1:0-3823 GCA_049611325.1 Flavobacteriales bacterium | reverse complement strand
CCAAGTTGCCCAACGACCGCCTGATCAAATCGAGGTTGTTCACCCCCACCCCCAGTCCCACGCCCATGATGGGCCCCATCAGGGGAGAGATCAACATGGCGCCAATCACAACGGCTGTCGAATTCACATTGAGGCCAATGGAGGCGATGACAATGCTGAACACAAGGATCCAGACGTTGAAGCCTCGGAACTCCGTGTCTCGTTCAATGCCCTCCATGGTTTGGGCAGGCTCTGCCAAGTCGACAATCCGCAAGCGGTCCAGCACATGCGGCCGCAACAAGGCCACGGTGTCTTTCCACCACGTGACAAAACCGGACTGGGGATTTGTGGGATTCTCTTCTGATGCACTCATTCCGTTCGACCTTTGCGCGCGACCGAACATTCGGACGCCGTTCAAGATTACGTCAGGAATGGACATTGCCTACGCGCCGTGCTATGTTTTGGAGGTTCCGGAGGGCCACCGCTTCCCCATGGAGAAGTATGCCCTCCTGAAAGACCAAATCCTGCACGAAGGCATCGTTTCCGAGTCCAACTTCTTCGAGCCAACCACCATGCCCGAGGACACCATCCTGCTCGCCCACGACCCCGATTACTGGCGCCGAACGCTGCAGGGCGAGTGGACGCGACAAGAAGAGCGGCGAAGCGGTTTCCCCTGGTCTGCGGCCATGGTGGAACGCGAGCGCGTCATCATGCAGGGCACCCTCGATTGCGCCAAGAAGGCCCTCGACTCAGGCACCGTCGCCATGAACATCGCAGGCGGCACCCACCACGCGTACGCCGACCGCGCCGAGGGCTTTTGCATCCTGAATGACTTCGCCTTGGCGTCCAAATGGCTCCTCCACACCCAAAAGCTTGAACGCGTGCTGATTGTCGATTGCGACGTCCATCAAGGCAATGGCAGCGCAGTCCTCCTCGCAGACGAGCCACGGGTCACGACGTTCTCCATGCATGGGGCCTCCAACTACCCCCTGCACAAAGAGACAAGCGACCTCGACGTGGCGCTGCCCGACGGCACGTCAGACGACGACTACCTCAGCTTGCTGGAAACCCACTTGAATCAACTCATTCCAGAGGACGACATGCGGCCCGACTTGGTGATGTACCAATGTGGCGTGGACGTCTTGGCCTCCGACAAATTGGGGCGACTGGGCATGAGTCTTGAAGGGTGCATGAGGCGCGACCGCATGGTGTTCCAACGCTGCGTAGAACACGACATCCCCGTGGTGTGCGCCATGGGGGGAGGCTACTCTCCTCACGTCAACACCGTGGTGCAGGCCCACGTCAACACCTTCCGGGCCGCCCTGGACGCGTGGACGTGACGCAGACCGAAGCCGGAACGCAATCAGTGCGCCACCACCAAAGGCGTGGCGCCGGAATTTGTCTGAAGCACGTACATCCCGGGAGACAACGACTGCCACACGACCCGCGTTCCTGCGACAGCGCGTCCTTGGTCCAGGGTTTGGCCCATGGCATTGACCAGTGCCCAATCTGTGGACTGCGCAAACGTGGCAAACACGCGCCCCATGGAACTGGCAGGATTCGGAAACACGAGCGGCGCGACCTCCTGGCTGAAGTCCTCCACGGAGGATTCCGCAGTGTAGTCGTAGCCGCCGCACACGTGCACGTAATCTTCGCAAGCCCACTCCCCAAGCTTCCCTGCGAGCGCACTGATGGTGAGATCGTAGAAATCGGGGTTCAAGACGTCGATGTGGGGCACATGTCCTGCACCTTCCACCGTGATGAAACAATGATCAAGGCCAATCTCCTCAGCCTTTTCGTGGACCACGGAGCTGCCATCCACGTCAATCAAGTTGATGCCGAGGTACGAGATGTTGCCTTCGCCGTAGGGCACGGTTTCATCGTCTGTACCATGGATGCTGAACAAGGGTTCGTTCTCTCCCGAATCCATAAAATCGGCCGTCTGGAGTGCCCCCGCGATGTTGAACACCCCGTTCACCGCGCTGCTGTAGCCCGCGTTTCCAGAGAGTCCCTCAAGACCTCCGCCCATGCCCACGTCGGTGACGTCGATTTGGGCTGGAATCTCGTCTTGCTCATCCACATACGCGTGGTGGAGCGCAATGAACCCTCCCGCGCTGACGCCGCCCAGATAAATGCGGTTGGTGTCAATGTCCCAAGGGTTGCCGTAGTCCACCGAGTGACGGAAGAAGCGCACTGCGGCCCGGCTGTCATGAACGCCACGCCACACGGCTTTGACAAATTCCGTAGGAAGGTTGCCGAGGATGTTGACCCCGAGACGATAGCTCATCGACGCCACGACGTAGCCCATTTGGGCCAAATCCTCACACAAGGAAACCACATCCACGCCGTCGTTGCTCCCGGCCAAAAAGAATCCGCCGTGCGCAATCACCACCAGGGGACGCGCCTCTTGGGTGTCTCCTTCTGGCGTGTAGACGTCAACCACGAGCTCTTCAGGCAAAAAATTGACGTTGAAGTTTTCGCCGTACGGAATGTCGTAGTCCACCGCAATCCCATCGAACGCACCCGTGTAACGGTATCGGTAACCGTCGCACTCATCCTGGGAGAACGCAGGAAAAGCACTCGTCAATACACAGAGAAACGCAAGGGCTTTGAGCCCGGGGGAAAACGCAGTTTGGGTCATGTTTTCAGGTTAAATTCAACAGGGACCAACAAGGTACAGTCAACCACCTCAAAGTCCTGTTTCTGAACCCCATGTTCTCTACTTTTGCGGCATGTCACAACACCGCATTTTGGTCCCTGTGGACTTCACTCCCGTGTCCACCAACGCCGTCAACCACGCGCTTGCTGTGGGCAAGGCTCTGAACAGTGAATTGCACCTCCTCCACATCGTGGCCAAAAAGAAGAGCTTCGCAGAGGCCCGTCAGCGACTCGAGGCCTTTGCCAAGGAGCAATTGTCTTCGTTCGAAGGGGTTGTGAAAACCACGGTTCGCATTGGACACTTGTTCGACGACATTGACGATGTCTCTGTGGAAATGGATGCCAACCTGGTCATCATGGGAACCCACGGCTTGAAGGGAATGCAATTCATCACTGGCGGACGGGCCCTGAAGATTGTGCGAGAATGCTCGGTGCCGGTGATCATCACCCAATCGCGCCCCATTCGCGAAACGGGGTACGACGACATTGTGGTGCCCCTCGACCTGCACCAAGACACCAAGCAAAAGCTGGCCATTGTGGCAGAAATGGCGACGTACTTCAAAGGCCGGGTGCACATCATTTCGCCTGCGGAGTCCGATGAGTTTTTGGGCAACCAGTTGCGCCGCAATGTGGAGTTCGCCTCGGATTACTTCGAAGAGCGAGGCATCCAATACACCACCAAAATCAGCGAGCACGATTCAGGGGCCTTTGTCAAGGACGTCATTCGTTATGCCGCCTCTATTGAAGCGGATTTGATCAGCATCATGAACTTCCACGAGAAGAGCTTGATGGGCATTTTGGGGACGTCCTATGAGCAACAAATCATCACGAACGAAGCGGAGATTCCCGTGCTTGTGCTGAATCCCTTTGAGACGCGCATCATCCGCCAAACGCCGTTCTCCTTCTAATCCCACCAGGTGAAACACCTGCTTCTTGCCCTCGCTGTGTCCCTCGGGCTGGCGTCGTGCCAGCAAGAAGTCGTCTCAGTCATCGACCTGTCCAAGGCGGATTGGCAGTGGTCGTCTCCCGATTCCTCGTCCATCCGTCCTTTTGACGCATGCATGCCAGGCCATGTCCTCGAGGCCTTGGTGGAGGCTGACCTCGCTCCGAATCCATACCTGGGCACGCATGAACGCGATGTCCAATGGGTGGAAACCCTCCCTTGGCATTTGCGGACGCACCTTCC
>JBMZAL010000145.1:1346-3834 GCA_049611325.1 Flavobacteriales bacterium | reverse complement strand
CCAAAGCGCTGAAAAAGCGCATCAACAAGGAAATCGTCACGGACGCCACGCCCCTCGAAGACCCCAAGGACCCCGAGGCCAACGTCACCCACAGCCTGTACCGCCTTTTGGCGAGCGAGGCACAGGCCGACGAGATGGCGAAGCAACTGCAAGCCGGGGGATACGGTTGGGGACACGCGAAGAAGGCCCTTCTGGAGGCCCTCGTGGACGGCTTCGCCGACGAACGTGCACGCTTTCACGAACTGATGGCCGACAAGGCCCAAATCGACGAGGCCCTCGCCAAAGGCGCCGAAAAGGCGCGTGCCGTGGCAGCCGATGTGTTGGCCCGCGTTCGCGAGCGCGCCGGCTACTGAGCCGGCCCGTCCGTCAAGACTTTCTCTTACTTGTTGGGCGCAGGGCTGTCGAGCACTTCGGCGCCGTACTTCGTTTGGAACTTCCGGTAAAGCTGACGCTGGCGGTTGTCGAGGTCGATTTCACGGCCTTCAATCCACGCATGCGTCAGGCTGTTGGTGCGCATGTCCAGAGCGTCGCCTTCCGACAAGAACAACGTCGCCGTTTTGCCGCGTTCCAATGTGCCGACTTGGTCGTCGATGCCGAGAATGCGGGCAGGGTTGCGGGTCAATGCCTGGATGGCTTGCTCTTCGGTGAGGCCGTACGCGCGAGCAGTGCCGGCGTAGAATGGCAGGTTCCGGGAGTTCATCTCGGTCATGCGCTTGTCGACCTGGAGGGCCACGGTGAGGCCCTCGTCCATCAACAGCTTGGGCAGCTTGAAGGGCAAGTCGACGTCGTCGTCCGCGAAACGGGGCAGGCTGTGCACGCTTTGAAGCATGACCGCCACGTCGTTTTCACGCAGGAGGTCCGCCACGAGGTAAGCGTCGTAGCCGCCGACAATGGCCATGCGCTCGATGCCGAGATCGCGCTTGAAGTGCACCGCCTCGGTGATGGCGCGGGCGTCGTTGGTGTGAACGTACAGGCAGAGCGACCCGTCAAACAACCCGCGCATGCCTTCGTGGCGCACGTCGGTCACGGAGCCACGCGGCGCAGCAGCGTAGGCTTGCGCCTCACCAAAGAACCGATCGATCTCGTGCTTTTGCCGGTCGTACGTCTTGCGGCGTTGGATGTCGATTTTGCCGTCGCTGCGGTGACGGTGGTGGGTCGAAGGCCAGTTGAGGTGGATGCCGTCGACCATGGCAATGGCCGCATCTTCCCAGTTCCATCCATCGAAGTGCACCACGCCACTGGAGCCCGAGACGACGCCCCCGCGGGGTGTGATTTGGCCCATCAGCACGCCGTTGGTGCGCACGGTCGGCGTGATTTCGCTGTCGGTGTTGAAGGCAATGACCGACCGGACGTTGGGACGGAAGGTGCCCACTTCGTATTGGTCCTGCGTCGCCCTGACGGCCCCGATTTCTTGAAGGCCCAGGGTGGTGTTGGTGACGATGAAGCCTGGGTAGAGGTGCTGGCCGGTGGCGTCGAGGATGTCGTCGTACTTCTGTCGGTTGACCTGAAAGCTGCGGCCCACGTAGTCGATTTCGCCGTTGCGAAAGCCCACAGCACAGTCCTCGAGGACATCGCCTGTGCCGAGGTGGGCTGTGGCTCCAAGGATGAGGATGGAGCGCGACTGGTCAGGGCCGGGGGTGGGCTGGGCCCACGCGGTCAAGGTCACAGCGCTGAGCCACGCAGCCGTGCAGGCCGATTGGAGGAGGTGCTTAGCGGTTTTCATCGGTCAGGGTGTCGCAGTGGTAATGAGATTGGATGCGCTCAGAGGGGCGCTTCAAGGCGCCGGCACCCGAGGATTGTCCGGCGTTGTACATCTTGGCGGTCAGGCGTGCACGTTCGGAGCGCATGGCCTCGCGAAGGACGAGGTCTCGGTCGACGTCAAAGAAGCGAACGCCTTCCACAAAGGTTTGTTCTGCCTTGGCGTTGATGCTCAAAGGATGGTCCGACCACACCACCACGTCGGCGTCCTTGCCGGGCTTCAGGGAGCCGGTTTTGTGGTCGATGTGCAAGAGCTTGGCTGGGTTGAGGGTCACAAACTTCAACGCCTCCTCCTCCGGCACGCGGCCGTATTTGTAGGCCTTGGCCGCTTCTTGGTTCAGGCGGCGCGCCATCTCAGCGTCGTCCGAGTTGAAGGCCGTCACGACCCCTTGGTTGTGAAGCACCGCCCCATTGTAGGGAATGGCGTCCTTCACCTCGTACTTGTACGCCCACCAGTCGCTGAAGCTGGATCCTCCGGCACCGTGCTCCGCCATCTTGTCGGCCACCTTGTACCCTTCGAGAATGTGGGTGAAGGTGTTGAGGCGGAAACCGAGCGAATCGGCCACGTGCATGAGCATGTTGATCTCGTCTTGGCGGTAGCTGTGGCACGTCACGAAGCGTTCCTCGTTGAGGATTTGCAGGAGCGTTTCCAATTCCAAATCCACGCGCGGTGCCACCGGACCGCGTCCTTCGCGGATGTCCTTGCGCTTGGCGTTGCGGAGGGCGGCGC
>JBMZAL010000145.1:821-1336 GCA_049611325.1 Flavobacteriales bacterium | reverse complement strand
AATGAAGTGGTCGTAGTACACCTGCTCGACGCCCATGCGCGTCTGTGGGAAGCGCGAGCGGTACCCGTCGCCCCAATTGCTCTGCTTCACGTTCTCCCCGAGCGCGAACTTGATGAACGGCACGGCCTCCTCGTACAGGAGGTCCTGGGGCTCAGCGCCCCAACGGAACTTGATGATGGCGCTTTGGCCGCCAATGGGGTTGGCGGAGCCGTGGAGGATTTGGGCGCACGTCACGCCGCCGGAAAGCTGGCGGTACATGTTCACGTCCTCGCTGTTCACAGCGTGTCCAATCCAAACCTCGGCGCTGCTCGCCTGCGTGCCTTCGTTCACGCCGCGGTCCACGGCGATGTGCGTGTGTTCGTCGATGACCCCAGGCGTGACGTGCTTGCCGCGTCCGTCGATTTCCACTGGAGTCACGCCGGCGGGCAACCACTCAGCCGGGTTGAGGTCCGCGCCGATGGCCACCAAGGCCCCGTCGTGGAAGAGCACGTCCGCCCCTTCCAAGACGCCGTCGG
>JBMZAL010000145.1:0-814 GCA_049611325.1 Flavobacteriales bacterium | reverse complement strand
GGCAGGCTGTGCACGCTTTGAAGCATGACCGCCACGTCGTTTTCACGCAGGAGGTCTGCCACCAGGTAGGCGTCGTAGCCCCCGACAATGGCCATGCGCTCGATGCCGAGGTCGCGCTTGAAATGCACCGCCTCGGTGATGGCGCGGGCGTCGTTGGTGTGCACGTACAAGCACAGCGACCCGTCAAAGAGTCCGCGCATGCCTTCGTGCCGGACGTCCGTCACCGAACCGCGCGGCGCCGCAGCGTAAGCTTGCGCCTCGCCAAAGAACCGATCGATCTCGTGCTTTTGCTGGTCATACGTCTTGCGGCGTTGGATGTCGATTTTGCCATCGCTGCGGTGACGGTGATGGGTCGAGGGCCAATTGAGGTGGATGCCGTCGACCATGGCGATGGCCGCGTCTTCCCAGTTCCACCCGTCAAAGTGCACCACGCCGCTGGAGCCCGAGACAACGCCTCCGCGGGGGGTGATTTGGCCCATCAATACGCCGTTGGTGCGCACCGTCGGGGGGATTTCGCTGTCAGTGTTGAAGGCAATGACCGACCGGACGTTGGGGCGAAAGGTGCCCACTTCGTATTGGTCTTGCGTCGCCCTGACAGCCCCAATTTCTTGAAGGCCCAAGGTGGTGTTGGTCACGATGAAGCCCGGGTAGAGATGCTGGCCTGTTGCGTCGAGGATGTCGTCATACTTCTGGCGGTTGACCTGAAAGCTGCGGCCCACGTAGTCGATTTTGCCGTCGCGGAAGCCCACGGCGCAATCTTCGAGGACATCGCCTGTGCCGAGGTGGGCCGTGGCTCCAAGGATGAGGATGGAGC
>JBMZAL010000144.1:0-3841 GCA_049611325.1 Flavobacteriales bacterium | reverse complement strand
TGCAGGACATCAACCCGCCGACCGACATCAAGGAGGCGATGGAAAAGCAGATGCGTGCAGAGCGCACACGTCGCGCCCAAATCATCGATGCCGAAGGCACCAAGACGGCGGCCATCCTTGAGGCTGAAGGCCGCAAGGGCGCCGACATCAACCAGGCGGAAGGCGAGAAGCAAGCCCGCATCCTCAAGGCAGAAGGCGAGGCGCAGGCGCGCTTGGCGGTCGCGGAAGCGGAGGCGGAAGCGATTCGTCGCATTGCCGCTGCAGTGGAAACGTCCTCGGCCGACCCCACGCAGTACCTCATTGCGGTGAAGTACATCGAAATGATGGATCAAGTGCTCCGTGAAGGCGGAACGGGTTCCAAGACGGTGTTCATGCCTTACGAGGCAAGCGGCTTGATGAGCAGCGTGGGGGGCATCAAGGAATTGATGAATGCGGCCAAGGACTAAGTTGGCAGGCGCCTTCCTCTCAGCCCTTGCCATGCTTTGCGTGGGTTGTGTCGATGGCTTGCGGCCAGGAAACGCCACCTTGCGTGATTACACGGGGCTCGACGGATGCGGTTGGGTGATTGAGGCCGACGAGGGGGATGTGTTGGAGCCCTTGAATTTGGGCGAATTCATCTCGGATTTAGACCCAGGCATGCGGTTGACGATTGAATATCAGGAAGAGGGCGGCTTCGCCAGCATTTGCATGGTGGGCCCCATTGTGACGCTGCTTGCTTGCGAAAGCATGGACTGATGGTTCTCCCATCTCGGGGCCTTTCATGAACCGGCGCCGGCGCTTTGCTCCGGCGCTTTTTTTGTGCACGACTGTTCCACCTAATTTTGCATCCATGAAGACGCTGATGAAGGGTTGGATGATGGGGTGCATCGCATGCATGGCCGGCAGCTGGACTGCCGGAACTTGGGCCCAAACCACGCTGGAAGTGCAGGTGTTGGCGGAGAACATGACCGTGCCTTGGGATTTGGTCTGGGGTCCAGACAACCACGTGTGGTGCATGGAAAAAACCGGACGCATCACGCGTACGAATCCGGACACCAAGGTGTTGGAAGAGGTGCATGCGTTGAGCGGGGTGTACCAATCGTGGGACAACAGCGGCGCCCACGCCATGGCGCTGCATCCGGACTTTCCCCGCACGCCATTCATCTACGTGCACTATGCCTACGGCGAGTGGCGCAGCAGGTTGTCGCGTTTGAGGTATTCCATCCCGCAGCGACGCGTGGTGGATGAAGAGATCTTGATTCCGGATTTTCGGGGCAACTCGTCCCACAACGGGAGCCGCCTTTTGGAAGGGCCAGATGGCCATTTGTACATGGCGATGGGGGATGCGTACAGCAAGATGAACGCCCAAAACCTGGAGTCCCTTTCCGGCAAAATCCTTCGCATGGATTGGGATGGCAACCCCATTCCAGACAACCCTTACGGCAACCTGATTTACAGCTGGGGGCACCGCAATCCACAGGGCCTTGTCTTCTCAGACGAGGGGCAGCTGTACGCCTCGGAGCATGGCCCGGCCACAGACGACGAAGTGAACCTCATCCAGAAGGGCGCCAACTACGGTTGGCCCTTGATTGAGGGGCCTTGTGACTCGCCCATGGAGGAGGCCTTGTGCGATTCGCTGGATGCTCTAGATCCTTTGGCTTCTTGGAGTCCGACACAGGCACCTTGTGGAATGGACTACTTCGACCACGCGTCGATTCCAGAGTGGGAAAATTCCCTGTTGTTGACCTTTCTGAAAAAGCAACACCTGCGCATCCTGCACCTCGACGAAACGGGCACGCAAGTAACCCATGAGGACAGCATACTGTACAACGAATACGGCCGGTTGCGGGACGTGCTTGTGGCGCCCAACGGTCGGGTTTTTGTGACCACGTCCAACCAGGAAATCAACGGGTGGAACTACCT
This sequence comes from Flavobacteriales bacterium, assembly GCA_049611325.1. Classification (GTDB taxonomy): domain Bacteria; phylum Bacteroidota; class Bacteroidia; order Flavobacteriales_D; family Sanyastnellaceae; genus UBA11663. Next base: position 1,939 of record JBMZAL010000144.1, on the reverse strand, counting down.
CGCAGCCGAGGAGGACGACCGCATCTTGGAGTTGGTCAACCCCGACTTCCTGTACGATGCGCTCGAACCCGTGAATGACCTGAATGAGGTGTTTTTGACCCAGCTGCTGGAGACGCCACAAGCTGTGGGCAAGGTGTTCCCGCAGCCTGCCCGGGATGGACTTTCCATGTTTTTGCCTGAATATGTGGATGCGGTCGACGTCTACCTGTACGACATGTCTGGACGCATGGTCTTGGGCGCGGAGCCCCACGCGCTGCACGGGCCGGGTTTGCTGTACGTCCGGCTGGGGGCCGTGCAAACGGGCCTCTACGTGTTGGAGGTGCGCGCCAAGAACGGGGAGCGATGGACCTCGACGGTGCTCGTCGAACGGGATTGATCAGGGACGCAGGCCTTCAGACCACGCGACAAATTCCTCGTCCGTCAAGGACTCCAAGAAGGCGATCAAGTCGCTCCGGTCTTGGGTGGTGAGCTCCCGAACGCGGATGCGCGAATCTTGGTTGACGTGGCCACTTCCGCCTGAGGCATAGTGTTCAAGGACCGATTCCAGTGTGGGCAAGGAGCCATCAAACATGTAGGGGGGCGTCAAGGCCACGTTTCGCAGAGACGGCGTTTTGAAGGCCCCAATGTCCGTGGAATCGAAAGTCAAACGATACGCTCCTTGGTCCACGTAGGTCGCATACAGCCCGGTGTTGTGGGTGGCAAAATCGGACAACATCACCCCCTGATGGCATGAGGCACATTCGAATTCCTCGAAGCGTTCACGTCCTCGAAGCGCGGCAGGAGAAAGGGCCTCGCCTTGGCCTCGGAGCCAACGGTCGTAAGGCGACGATCCACTGATCAAGGTGCGCTGAAAGGCGGCGAGCGACCGGGTCATGACGTAGGCGTCAAAGGCTCGACCAAACCCTTCTTGGGCCCACTCCTGATATTGCGGGTCTTGACCAAGCTGGTCCACCAATTCGACCAAGTCGCGGTGGAATTCGGTCGGCTCTTGCACCGGGGCGAGCACTTGGGCCTCGAGCGAGGGGACGCCGCCTTCCCGGTGAAATCGGGGTTGCCACGCGAGGTTGACCAAGGCAGGGGCATTCCGCACCCCCAGGGCCCCGGAGGTGCCCGGCGTCACGGGCAGAGAATCGGCCATGGCCAGGGAAGGGTTGTGGCAGCTGGCGCAGCTGAGCATGCCATCCGCCGCGAACCGCTCGTCGAAGAAGAGGTGTCGCCCGAGTTCCCATTTGGCCTCGTTCAGCGGGTTGTCAGCGGGCTCGAAGTAGGCAGGAAAGTGCGTGGGGACCTCGCGAACGTCGGCCACCGTGAAGGCGGGGAGCTCAGGCTCACAGCCAGTGAGCACGAGCACCGTGCCCCACAGGAGGGTATGTCGAATCGCTTTGGGCATGCCTGTCGAAATTACATCGCACGAGGACGTTCCTTCGTTGCTTCGGGAAGTCGTGATGTAGTTTTGGGGCCTTCAAAACCGTGCGCCATGACTGACAAACCCCACGCCATCCTCTACGTGTTCCAAGTGAAAAAGGGCCAAGAAGCTGCGTTTGAAGCGGCCTGGGCCGACGTGACGCGGGAAATTCACGCCAAGTGTGGAAGCCTCGGCTCACGCCTTCACACGTGGGTGGGGGGGACGTACTGGGCCTACGCGCAATGGCCCAACCGTGAGGCGCTCGAGAATGCGCAGATCGAGGGCCACGAGACGTTGATGGAAGCCCGCAAGCGGATGGTGGAGGCCTGCGAAAGCATGGAGGTCTTCGGCGAGGGCAACATTGTCCACGACCTGTTTGTGAAGGAAGCCTGAGTCTTTCAGGGTCAAAGTCAAAACGAGGCGGTACCTTTGCGCCTTCATTTTCAGACCCTGCACGATGCGCATTGCCCTTTTTGATTTCCGCCAAACGGTGGACTACCGCTTGGAAATTCTGAGTGGATTGACCGTGGCCAT
>JBMZAL010000143.1:0-3849 GCA_049611325.1 Flavobacteriales bacterium | reverse complement strand
AACTCCGTTTGGGGCACGGCCCGGACCGAACCAATGGTTCCGACCGGCATGAAGATGGGCGTCTGGATGTCGCCGTGATCGGTGGTCAGCACGCCAGCACGTGCCTTGGAACCAGGGTCTTGGGATTCGAGAGTGAACTTCAACGCGTCGGTGTTCATGACCGGACTCTGCAGGAGTTCGGCCCATGGAACCCCAAAGGTAACTTCACAACATGGTCGGCACACTCTTCAACACCTTCGCCGTGGCGGTTGGCGCATCTGCCGGCCTCGCGCTGGGTGCCCGATGGTCGTCGGAATTGAAGGACAAGATGTTCGTGGTGCTGGGCCTGTTCACCTTGGCCATCGGGAGCATGATGGCCCTGGAGACGGCCCAACCCATCGACCTCTTCCTCGCGCTGGTCTTCGGAACCCTCCTTGGCCACAGCCTGAAACTTCAAGCGCGCCTTTCCCGACTCACCCAACCCACGGAGGGCGACACGGCGGGTCGCGGCTTTGTGGAAGCCATGATTTTGTTTTGTCTCGGCTCAATGACGCTGGTCGGCTGCATGGAAGACGGCCTCCTCAACAAGCCCAACCTTCTGTTCATCAAAGGCACCATGGACCTCATCTCCAGCGCCTTCCTCGCGGCCACCCTCGGGCGTGGCGTGCTGTGGTCGGCCGTGGGAGTCCTCGCGTTCCAAGGAGGGCTGACGTTGGCGTTTGGGTTCATGGGGCAGGGCATGTCGCCTGAATTGATTCAAGAACTCAGTGCGCTTGGAGGCATTCTGATGCTGGGCATCGGATTCCAACTGCTCGGGGTGCGCGCCCACAACCTGCCACAATGGCCCCTGGTCGATGCGTTGCCCGCCCTCGCCTTGTTGCCCCTGATCCGGATGGTCCACGAACTGCTGTAACATGGCCAAAAAGAAGAAATCCAAACGCCGCACCTCCAAGCTGGACCGCAATCGCGTCCAGCACTTGCTCTCAGCCTTGCTGGTTTTTGGAGGGTTGTTCGTGGGATGGCAGTACTACCAAGCGCACTTCGTCACGCCGTGGCACGCCGCCGGAGATCGCGCCGGAAAAGCCGCTGCCGAGAATTTTTACAGCCAGGAAGTGCAAAGGGCCGCGCAGAAATACGACTTGGACTACGGCTACCTCATGGCCTTGCTCATGCTCGAGTGCTCGGGCAAAAAGCCCGCCGGCGCCAGGTTTGAACCCCACGTATTCAATCGGTTGAAGCAGGTTCGGGATGGCAAGCGAACCAACTATGAAAACGTGACGGCCGCCCATTTGGCGGACGCTTCCGACGACGCCTTGAGAAACCTCGCCACGTCGTGGGGCCCATTTCAATTGATGGGCTACAAGTGCATCCTGCTCGATGTCAACATCCGTGACATTCGCGGGCCCAACGGTGTGGAACACGGCGCAGACTGGATCAACCAAACCTACGGGAGCGCGATGCGGCAGGGCCGCTTCCGCGATTGCTTTCACATGCACAACACCGGCCAGCCTTATCCCCGCACGGGTTTGCCTCGGACGCATGACCCCCAGTACGTCCCGCGCGGCATGTCGATGATGAAACAATTCGCCCCAGCCACAGCCCACGCGACGCCCTGAATCATGCCTGCGAACAAATACGCCCTCCTTCGCTACCGGATCATTGACCGGTGTTTGACCAATCCAGGCAAGCCCTTCCCCACCAAGGAAGAGCTGCGCCAAGCATGTGAGGAGGCCCTGTATGGCAGCGACGGCGAGCACATCAGCATTTCCACGGTCGAAAAGGATCTCTGGGCCATGCGCAACGAAGCCGACCTGGGCTACTACGCGCCCATTGAGTACCACCGCGATGAACGAGGCTACCACTACACGGAAGAGGGCTACAGCATCAATGACGTTCAATTGAACGACGACGACCTCGACGCGATTCGTTTTGCCACAAACACGCTCATTCAATTTCGGGACTTGCCCATTTTCCAGCAGTTTGACCAAGCCCTCGGCAAAATCGCCGATCGCCTTGCGGTCTCTCCCAACCTCGACACCGAGGGCATGGACAAGTACATCCAGTTTGAAAGCACCCCGCACGCGAGCGGGTCAGAGCATTTGGCGCCCCTGCTCCAGGCCATTCGCGAACGACACGGCATCCGCTTGGGCTACACCAAATTCCGTGCGGACTCCGACGCCGTGACCCATTACACGCTTCATCCCTACCTCCTCAAAGAATACCGAAACCGTTGGTACCTCCTGGGTTGGGATGCAGACAAGCAGCACATCCGAACCTTCGGATGCGACCGAATCGTGACGCTCGACGTGCAGGAAGACGTCCGCTTTCAAGTGGAGCCCTCGTTCAAGGCAAGCGACTACTTCGCCCATGCCTTGGGGATCACGGTGCTTGGCGATGCAGAACCCGAAGACATCCGGTTCGAATGCGACACTGTCCTCGCCAAATACTTGACGACCCAACCGCTGCATCATTCGCAGGCCATTGTCGAGGCGCGCAACCGCCATGTGGTTTCCCTGCGCGTCATGCCCACCTTCGAGTTGCTGCAGTGGCTTCAGGCCCATTCCAGCGAAATCACCATATTGCAGCCAACCCACATCAAACACGCTGTGATTCAATCCCTTGAGAAGGCCGTCGCCCGCCAAAATCGAGGCTGATTGTTCTTTTTTTGAGGGTCCGTAAATCCATTGCGGAGTGCTTGGTTCCCTTTGGTTCAGGAAATCCGTTGAACCTCAATCCAAGCACAATGTCTCTTCCACTCAACCCCGCCCTGGTCGCCACCCCTTGCTCCATCACTACCCCTGCACAAGCTCGCCTCTGGGTGGAACGCTTTGCACGCCCCCAAGGATTCAGCCCCTACGCCTGGAACACCACGAAGCGCATTGCCATGGAAGTCTGGAAGTGTCACTTCGCTGGACGCCAATTCGCCCGGACCTTGAACTTCATGCACCCGTTGTTCTACCAAATGATCCGCACGCCTGAGGGCTTGCCGCTTGTTCCTGAATCTTGCATGCGCGGGTTCATCTGAAGCCCACTCAAGCTCGGGAAACCAAATTATGTGTGTGAATCAATTGTTTGATTTTCAGTTGGACCAGGGGCAACCAACCTGTAGCTTGCGGTGTTTTATTCAACGAACATTATCGCGCGTTCGTCGATTTTATACTGCCAATGACACGTCACAACCACATCTCCTTGCTGCCCTCGCTTCGCGAGCGCTTGAGACGTGATTCTGCGGTCCCCGCCTCGCCGTCCTCATCCGGCATGGGCGTTCTTCTTTCCTACACCGGTCTTGTGGACGGCGACATGATTGCCCATTTGGTCCAGCTCGCAGAGCGTGCCTTGCATCATTCCCCAAGGACCAGGAAGGAAGTGAAACGGGCCACCTTCGTGTTGATTGAAGCCATCCAGAATGTCCTTCACCACGGACACATCGACGACCGCGGCGACATCACCCTCTACCTGACCTTGGAAAACACCCCGCTTGGGTACCAGCTTCATTGTGGAAACTTGATGGAGGAGGACACGGCCTCACAATTGACCGAACGGATTGGCGAGCTGAACAACCTGTCCCATTCAGAGCTCCGGAAGGCGTACATCGATGCCTTGTGTCAAGGGGGGCAGGACGTGCGTTTCGGAAACGCCGGCTTGGGGTTGATCTCCATGGCCAAACGCACGGCTGGCCCCATCGAATTCGAATCGGTCCCTCACGAGAGCGGCCTTCAGATGGTCACATTGACCGCCACCATCCAGGGTTGACCCTTCACCCTTCTCGTCTTCAGGTCTTCCTGTCCTTCTTCTTGGCCGCAGGAAACAGGATGTTGTTGAGGATCAACCTGTACCCCGGGGAGTTGGGGTGCAAGTTCAAATCCGTCG
>JBMZAL010000142.1:0-3854 GCA_049611325.1 Flavobacteriales bacterium | reverse complement strand
GCATGGGTTTGCGACGGAAATCATGCGTGTGGCCGGATGGGATGTGCCTGTGGAACCTGTGGGATCGGAGGCGTTTCCCACCCCGGCGCAACGCCCTGCGTGGAGCGTCCTGGATGGCGGGCCGTTGCGCGCACAGATGGGGTGGCCCAAATGCACTTGGGAGGACGCCCTGGCGCAAGTTTGGGCCTTGAAACAGGCCGGCGGTTGAAATGGATGTGTGAACTTTGGCATCCCCATGGAAGATCAGAGCCTCTTGAACGACGTGCGTACCAAGGCCCAAGCCTGGACGCAAGCCCCTCACGACGATGACACGCGCACCACGGTGCGTCGCTGGTTGGACACCTGCGAACAAGACGAAGAGGCGCGTGAGGCCTTGATCGACGCGTTTTACACCGATTTGTCGTTTGGAACAGGCGGGCTGCGCGGCAAGATGGGACCCGGCACGAACCGAATCAACGCCACCACCATCGCCAATGCGACCCAAGGTCTGGCCAATCACCTGAAGAAGGTGCATGGCGAAGCGCCCGCGGACGCCCCATGGCGCGTGGCTGTGGCGTGCGACAGCCGACACAGAAGCCAAGAGTTTGCCCAAATCACGGCGGAAGTTCTTTCCGCCAATGGATTTGAAGCTTGGATCTACCCCGAATTGCGTCCCACCCCGCAGCTGTCCTGGACGGTGCGCGAACTGGGTGCCGTAGGTGGGGTGGTCGTGACCGCGAGTCACAACCCTTCCATCTACAATGGGTACAAGGTCTACGCCTCGGATGGCGGTCAGGTCGTCGCGCCCGAAGACGCCCAGTTGGTCGCCGAAGTGCGGGCCTTGGACGCCAACACGGTGGTTCCTCGGAATCAAGACCGCATTCGCGTCTTGGACGCCTCCTGGGACGAGCGATTCCGCAGCATGCTTGCTGGATTCCGATTGTCTCCACACTTGGTGGCGCATGGCTCGGACCTGCCCGTGGTGTACACCGGACTGCATGGAACCGGTGCGATCGCGGTGCCGCCGGCCTTGAAGGCGTTTGGCTTCCGCAACGTCCACGAGGTGGCATCACAGGCCATCCCCGACGGCGACTTCCCCACCGTGGCGAGTCCCAACCCTGAAGAGGGTCCTGCCTTGGCTGAGGCTGTGGCCTTGGCCAAAGAGGTGGGCGCTTCCCTGGTCATGGGGACAGACCCGGATTCGGACCGCGTCGGGTTGGCCGTGCCTGACGGGCAAGGAGATTTTGTGCTTCTCAATGGAAACGAAACTGCGGCCTTGCTCACCGACCACGTTTTGTCCAAGTGGCAGGAATCCGGCAAACTCGACCGCCCTTCGTTTGTGGCCAAGACGGTGGTCACCACCAACCTCCTCGTCGACCTCGCTGAACACTACGGGGTCGAAGTCAAGGAAACGTTGACGGGATTCAAATTCATTGCCGAGGCCATCCGAAAGGCAGAGGGCACGCTCCAATACGTGGTGGGCGGAGAAGAAAGCTATGGCTACCTCGTGGGCGATCAAGTGCGCGACAAGGACGCCGTCCAGAGCTGCTGCTTGCTTGCGGAGTTGGCGCATGAATTGGACCAAAAAGGAGAGCGCATGCTCGATCGTTTGGCCGCATTGCACCGTCGTCATGGCGCCTACAAAGAAGGCCTTGTCTCTTTGGTGAAAGAGGGGCGCGAGGGCAAGGCCCAAATCGACGCCATGATGGTCGGCTTCCGGACGTCACCGCCGGCAGAACTCGCTGGGGAACGCGTCGTTGAAATTTTGGACTTCCAATCGCGTGAGGCGCGCTCTCCAGAAGGGGAAGTGCTGCGATCCTTGTCTCAGGCTTCGTCCAACGTGATGCAGTTTGTGACGGAAGCGGGTTCGCGGGTCACCGTGCGTCCGAGTGGCACGGAGCCCAAAATCAAATGCTACGCCAGTGTGCGCGAAGATTGGGATGGCGAGGGTCCGCACGACGCGGTCATGGCGCGTCTTCAGTCGCGGGTGGAAGCCCACTTTCGCGCGCTCGGCGTTCAAGGTCACTGAACGCGGGCATCAACGCAGGCGCCAAAGCCTCCACGGGGCCGAGCATCACAGAAGGCTGTTCGCTGTGGGGAACCCATGCACGCGGGCCCATCCATTGGTTGAGAAGCATCACCCCAAACGACAAGACAAGGGCGAATTTCAGCAAGCCGAACAGCGCGCCTGCGAGCTTGTTGACCAAGCCAAGGGCCACCAGGTCGAGCATCTTCTCCAACAGTTTGGCCAGCAGATGGACCGTCACCACCACCAACAAAAACGTCAGCGCGAGGGAAGCCATGTGCAGGGAATTGACGGACCACGTGACGTGCGGTGCGAGCTGCTCCGCCACCATGTGCGAAAAGTGTGACGCGGCCCAAATGCCACCCACAAGCCCCACCATGGACGCCACAGACAGGATCAATCCTTTCGTGAATCCGCGCCATGCACCGACCAGCAGCAAGAGCAAAAGGACCACATCGAGGGTGGCAAGGGGCAGGTTTTCCATGGGTGTTGATTCCGCATGTAAAGTAATGGCGAATCGGGTTCGGGGTGGGGTAACTTCGCCACGTGTTGTCCCCATCCACCTCTCCCGTATGTGTTCGGCCTGCGCTGGCGGCGGATTTGGCCCATGTCCACGGTCTCATCGTGGAATTGGCAGCCTATGAGCGTGCAGAGAATGAGGTGACCCTCTCCCTTGACACGTTTGCCTCCGACTTCAAGGCAGGTCGCTTCGAGGTGACGGTGGCGGTGGACAACGACAAGGTCATCGGCATGGCCTTGCATCATCCGAGGTACAGCACGTGGAAAGGGGTGACGTGGTATTTGGAGGACCTCGTGGTGACCGAGTCGTGGCGCGGGAAAGGGGTGGGAAAAGCCCTTTTCAATGAGGTGGTGGCGGTGGCCCAGCGTCGCGATGCCCACCGTTTGGAGTGGCAGGTGTTGGACTGGAATGCGCCTGCCATCGGTTTTTACGAATGGCTCGGGGCGACCGTGAGTTCGGATTGGTTGAACGGCCGCTTGACCCGGACTCAACTGGACAACTGGACTGCGACCCCTCAAACCTTGGACGACGCATGAAGATTTCGGCCCACAAATTCGGCGGTGCTTCTGTGTCCGATGCCCAAGCGATTCAGCGCGTGGGTCAACTGCTCTCGGACCAAATACAAGCGGGGGAACGCGCTGTGGTGGTGGTCTCGGCCATGGGCAAAACCACCAACGCCCTGGAAGCAGTGTGGTCGGCGTCTGCCGAAAGCGAGCGGCGGGATTTGTGGGCGACCTGCGTGCAGGATCACATGACGGTGGCCGAAGTGTTGGGCCTGTCGTCCTCGCTCACGGAAACACTGCGCGGTCGCATGGAAAGCTGTTGGCAAGCCTCAGAGCAGGTGCGCCCCCAATCCATGGATGCCGCGTACGACGCTATGGTGGCGGCAGGGGAGCTCGCAAGCACCACGTTGGTGGCGGCCTGGCTTTCACAGGTGGGCATGTCGGCGGCATGGTGGGATGTGCGCGACACGCTGCATACCTCGGGTCCGCATCGCTTTGCGCGCGTGGATGAGTCCACGTTGGGCGAAGCTGGAACGTCGCTGCGCGCTTGCATGGACGAGGCACAGGTGGTGGTTACGCAAGGATTCATCGGGCGACATGCCGATGGCAGCACGAGCACGTTGGGCAGGGAAGGCTCTGATTACAGTGCGGCGTTGCTCGCTGTGGCGGTGGGTGCCGAGGCCGTGACCATATGGAAAGACGTCCCAGGCATGATGAACGCCGACCCCAAACGCCACCCCGAGGCGGTCACTGTCCCAAAAGTCGACCACGCAGAAGCGCTCGAATTGAGTTACTACGGCGCAAGCGTCATTCACCCGAGGACCGT
>JBMZAL010000141.1:0-3945 GCA_049611325.1 Flavobacteriales bacterium | reverse complement strand
GCGTTCACCTTGAACACCCTTGATGCGGAGGGCTTTCCGCATGGCCGAATCGTGTTGCTTCGGGACACCCGAGATGAACAGCTGGTGTTCTATACCAATTACCAAAGTGAAAAAGGCCAAGATGTAGAGCGTCTGGGCAGGGCTGGGGCAACGTTTTTTTGGCCCCATGCGGAACGCCAAATTCGGGTGCGTGGCACGGTTGCCCGGGTGTCGGAAGCAGAATCGGACATCTATTTCGCATCGCGTCCACGGGGAAGTCAGCTCGGGGCGTGGTCCTCACAACAAAGCACGGAAGCGGTCAACCGAGAACAGCTCGAGTCGCAGTTTGAAGCCGAATCGGCCCGCTTTGAAGGGCGAGATGTCCTACGACCACCTCATTGGGGAGGCTACGCCATCACGCCAGAAGTCATCGAGTTTTGGCAAGGTCGGGCGTCAAGAATGCACGACCGCATTGTATGCCGTCGCAAGGAAGGGGGGAGCGCATGGAGCACGGTGCGGCTCCAACCTTGATTCAGTCGTCGATTCGAACCACCAACCCCTTGAGGTAGGAGCCTTCCGGGTGGAACACGTTCACGGGATGGTCGGGCGGCTGGTGCAATCGGTGCAGAATGCGGACCGTCCGACCGGCCTGAATGGCTGCGGCCACAATCGTGTTGGCAAACAAGGTGTCGTCCACCGCTTGGCTGCATGAAAACGTGAACAGCAAGCTGCCCGGTTTCATGCCCTGAAGGGCGCGAAGGTTGATTCGCTTGTAGCCCTGTACGGCGGCATGCCTTGCAGAGGCACGCTTGGCAAAGGCAGGAGGGTCGAGCACCACGATGTCGTATTCTCCCAGTTCGTCGGCTTTGAGGTATTCCAACGCATCGGCTTGGATGGAGGTGTGGGATTGAACGGGCAATTCGTTCAGTCGCACATTGTCTTCGCATACGTCAAGGGCCCGTTGCGAACTGTCCAGGCTGTGGACTTCCGTGGCACCTGCCTTCATGGCGTAAATGCTGAACCCACCTGTGTAGCTGAAAACATTGAGCACTTTTTTCCCCTTGGACAGCGATCCGAGCAGCGCCCGGTTTTCCCTTTGGTCGAGGAAGAATCCGGTCTTTTGGCCTTTTTCCCAGTCAATGTCGAAGCGGTGACCATGTTCCGTGGCAAAGTGTCCATCCGGGGCGCTTCCCCAAACCCAGCCATCTTCGCTGGCCTCGCCTCCGTTTTTGAGAAGGGTTTTCGCGCTTTTGTCGTAGATGCCCACCAAGGTGTCTCCAAGGGCTTCTTTGAAAGCTTCCACGAGCGTGGGAAGTGCACGGTGCATCCCTGGGGTATGGCATTGGACCACAAGCACGCCGTTGTAGAGGTCTGCAATCAAGCCAGGCAGGCCATCCCCTTCCGCATGAACCAGACGGCATGCGTTTTGGTTGGCCGATTGAAAGAGGTTCAAATCTCGCCGGACGGCCACGGCTTGGGCAATTTGCGTGTGCCACCATGCGTCGTCAGGGCAATGCTCGTCAAACGTCAGCATGCGCACTGCGATGCTCGCTTGCGGGGCGTAGTGCCCCCATCCCAGGGTGGCGCCTTTGTTGGCGCAGACCTTGACCCAGTCTCCTGCTTGGGGGTCGCCTTGGATGTGCTTGATGCCACCACTGAAGACCCAGGGGTGCTTCCTGCGGATGCTTTGGTCGCGTTTGGCTTTCAACGTGACCGTGGAAAGGGCGGAGGTGGTGGAATTCATGGTGCAAAATTAACCCTGGGCTTCCTTGCCCGACCATCGGATCCAATTCTGGTTGGCTTCGATGACCCCACTTCGATACCAGGTGGCCAGCAACGCGCGGAGTGGATGCCTGTGACCTGGTGCCTTGGACAAGAGCCATTCTTGGGGTTGAATGGCCCCTCGTGCGAGGTCTTCCTTGAGCGCTTGTCGCCATTGTTTTTTGTCGCCCGTGCATGTGTCGCACTGCCCGCATGGCGCATGCGAAGCATCCGAAAAGGATCGTTCAAGGTGTTGCGCGCGACAGCCTTGGGACGCCTTCGCGAACGCTTGAACGTCTTGGAGCTTGCACAACATGAGTTCGAGGCGACTCCGGTCCACTGTCACGGTGTTGGTGGCCTGCCTCGGTTTGGTCCATGTCAGTTCAAAACGTTCAGAAGCGGGCTTCCAATCCAGCCACCCCATGGCGTCGAGTGCTTCAAGGTCCAAGCGCAATTGCGCTGCTGTTGAAGGTGGGGCCAGCGCACCCTCACGGTTGAGTTGGTTGGTGAGTTGCGAGAGTTCCACTTCCATGGACTGGGATGGCGCTTGACGCTCAATCCATCGTGCCAGCGTGTGCACAGACGGGGCGAATGACTCGTGCACGGTTGAACCAAGCCAAGTGATGATGCCGCGTTCAGCGTTGGCGTCTCGGTGTTCACGCAGGTCAAAATGGCCGGCCAAGGACAGCAACTGAAGGGCGGGCAAGTGCTGTAGCTCGGTGACAGGAAACGGAGCTTCAGGCTGCTCTCCATACGTCGCGTGCGAGGCGTTGGCGGCCCACTGATACGCCGCTTGAATCTGTTTCAACCCAGGAAATCGACGCTCGATGCGTCCCTGCAACACGTCGAAGTCGCTGTCTTCCACGTAGAGAATGCACGAGGCGGGTTGGCCATCGCGGCCTGCCCGTCCAGCTTCTTGAATGTATGATTCGAGGTTGAGGGGTGGGCCTGCATGAAACACCCAACGCACGTGAGGTGCGTCAATGCCCATGCCAAACGCACTGGTGCACGCCAGCACTTGCAATTGTCCCGACATCCACCTTTGTTGTCGGCGTTGCTTCTCTTTGGGTGGCAGTCCGGCATGAAACGAGGCGGCGGCAAGGCCTGCCGCTTGGAGTCGTTGACTCCAGCGTTCGCTGTCGTGTCGGCTTTGGACGTACACCAAGCCTTGTCCCTGTTGCAAAGAGGCATCGTGCAAGAGCACCGCATCGCGGTCCCCCCAGCGTGACACTTGATAGGCAAGGTTGGGACGGCGCATCGGGGCCACGTGGCTGTGTGTCTCTGACGGCATTTGGGATGCGATGTCGCGGAGAACCTCTTCCGTGGCCGTGGCGGTGAATGCCCCCCAGACGGCGTCGGGAAAGCGATCGTACAGGGAAGAGATGTTCTGAAAAGCAGGACGGAAGTCATGGCCCCATTGGCTGATGCAATGGGCTTCATCGACAACAATGGTCGTCACATCCCAAAACCCACACCGCGCCTCAAAAAGCGGATGCGTCAGCCGTTCGGGAGACAGATACAGAAATTGGGTCTTCCCAAAGCGAACGTTGTCCAAAACACGGTCTCCGTTGTTGCCGATCCATGCTTCTGCGCGAATGCCCCTTTGACGCAGTTGGTTGCATTGATCTTCCATCAATGCCACAAGCGGTGTCACCACCAAGCAAAGGCCACCTCTGGCCAAAGCGGGCAACTGAAAGCACAAGCTTTTTCCTCCGCCGGTGGGCAACAAGGCCACCACGTGATTCCCTTGGGCCAGATCCAGGATCGGACCGATTTGGTAAGGGCGCAGTTCTGAAAATCCCCAAATTGCCTTGAGCAGGGACTGCAAATGCGCCGGGAGGCTTTGGGAAGTTTCTTGCGATGACATGCGGAGAAGACGGACGGGATGCCGATTTTTGACCCCCAATCGAAAGAACAAAAGTGATGAGGAACGTCGTAGCAGGAAACTGGAAGAGCAACAAATTGTTGAACGACGCGCGTGCGTGGATGGATGGCATGTCCGCCTGGCTCGCCAAGAATAGAGGTGTGGACGTCATGGTGGCCATGCCGGCACCCTACCTCGCGGCCTGTGCGCCTGAATCGCCCGAAGGATTGCATGTGCTTGCCCAAAACGTCAGTGCAGAAGGCTTTGGCGCACACACGGGGGAATACACTGCGGAGATGTTGAAGTCTTGTGGCGTGGCAGGAGCCATTGTGGGACACAGC
>JBMZAL010000140.1:0-4001 GCA_049611325.1 Flavobacteriales bacterium | reverse complement strand
GACGACTTTGCGGAACGCAATGAAGTGGTGGCCACAATGCCCACGTCGGAATTGCGTCAATACATCGCGGAGGTGCAACAGCGCGGGGCAGACACGGCCAATCTGGAATTGACCCTGCACAGCAGGACGGCGAATGCGTCGGCCATCTTGGTCTTGACGCTGATTGGCGTGTCGATTGCGGCCCGCCGGTTACGCGGGGGGACGGGTCTGCACTTGTTTGCCGCCGTGCTCATTGGGTTTACCTATGTCTTCGCCTCCAAGGTGATTTCGGTCTGGGCTGCATCCGTGGGGCTCCCTCCGTGGTTCCCGCTGAGCGAATCGGGATTGAGGCTTGTGGCTGCCTGGATTCCCAACGCACTGTTCGCCGCCTTGGGATGGTGGCTTTACGTCAAGGCGCCCAAGTGACGTACCTTTCATTCATGGACATGTGGATGCGAAACGCGTTGTTGTGTTTGGGCATGTGGACCGCGACGGTGCATGCCCAGTTGCCCACTTGGGTGGACGACATCGCGCCCTTGGTCCATTCGCATTGCGCGCATTGCCACCACAACGGCGGGGCGGGACCCTTTCCGCTGTTGACGTACGAGGATGTGTTCTTCACGGCCTTCATGGATTTGCACGTCATGCAAGATGGCGAGATGCCGCCGTGGCCGGCCGATCCGGCGTACACCCATTTCGTGGGGGAGAACGTGCTGAGCGACACAGACGTGGCCTTGTTTGAGACGTGGTACAACACGGGCATGGCCTACGGCGACGAGTCGGTGGTCGTCACCGCGCCCGAGTTTGGGCCCGAGGGTTCGCTCTTGGAGAGCGTGGATTTTGTGGCGGATTTTGACGCCTACACCCTGCAGTCGGATGGCGAGGAATACAGATGGTTTGTGGTTTCCACCGACTTTGAAGAGACCAAATACATCCAAGCGGTCGAGGTGATTCCGGGCCTTCCTGGCGCCGTGCATCACGCCGACATTTTTGTCGACACCACGGGCGAGTCTGCCACCTTGGACGAGGCCGATCCGCTTCCGGGATTCAACGGGGCCACGGGCTGGCCCACCAACACGACGTACATCAACGCGTGGCAGCCGGGGGCGTTGCCGGCCCGGTACCCGGACGGATGGGGCATTCCCGTGCCGCCGGGGGCGGACTTGGTGATTGAAATCCACTACGGACCCGACTTCGGGGGCCAAACCGACGACACCGTCATGAACCTCGAATGGGTGGACGATCCTGAATCCGACATCCGTCCCATCTCAGTGGGCTGGCTTTTGGGCAATGGCGCCATGACGGACGGACCCTTGGTCATCCCGCCCAACCAAATGTCCACCTTCCACCAAGAGGCGGTGTTGTTCAATTCGGACAAGAGCCTCTTGAGCATTTGCCCGCACATGCACCTGCTCGGCAAGTCGTACAAAGTGTGGATGGAAACCCCGGCCGGCGACAGCATTCCCCTCATTGACATTCCGCAATGGCACTTCGAGTGGCAGTTCTACTACCGGTTCCTGAGTCCCCTGCACGTGCCGGCGGGCACCGTGTTCAAGACCGAGGGGGTGTACGACAACACGGTGTGGAATCCCCTGAACCCCAACGATCCACCCATTGAAGTGACGTACGGGTCGCTCACCACGGACGAGATGTTCTTGGTCTATTTCATTTGGGCCGACCACGAGGAAGGCGATGAAGATTTGGTGTTCGGGACCGTCGAGGAGGAGGAGCCTGCAGGCGTCGGTGCACCTCCTTTGCCAGGTGGCCGACTGAAGGTCCACCCCAATCCGGTGCGCGAGGGCTCCAAGATCACGTGGTCAGGACAGGCCCAGGCCCAGGCCGTGTTGCGGGCCTTGGGTGGAGGCGTGGTATGGACGGGCACGCTTGAGCCAGGCATTCAAGTGACCCCTTGGTCACATCTGCCCGCAGGCACGTACTTGCTTTCAGCACAGGATGGGAGGGAAGGACGTGCGTCCTTGGCCGTCCAGGTAGTGCATTAACCCCGCTACCCCCTTTTGAAGCGCCTCAAAAATCACTGAAAATGGGCCCGCAATATTGGGCCTGGGTGAGGCGCGCAGCTTCGCGGGCCTTGCCTTCACGTTCAAACAGCCCAAACACCGTAGAACCGCTTCCCGTCATCTGTGCGTGTGCCGCACCTGCCTTAGTCAAGGCGTCGATCAAGCGCCCAATTTGCGGGTGTCTTTGACGCGCCCCCACTTCGAAGTCGTTCTGAATGACGTCGTACCACGAAGTCACAGGCAAGGAGGTCAGGGCATTCCAGTCCGTGGAACGGGAAGAGGGAGTGACGTCTCCGAATGCCTCGGCAGTGCTGATGTGGATGCCCGGGTTGGCCACGACCGCCCACCACCCTCGCAAGGGGAGGTCGTCTTGCAAAGGCGTCACGATTTCTCCTCGTCCGCGCACAAGTGCGGGTGCGTCTTGGACGAAAAAGGGGCAATCGCTGCCCAATTCGGCAGCATGCGCCATCAGGGCATCGTGGCTCATTCCGAGGTTGCAGACTTCATCGAGGGCCCGAAGGGTGTAGGTGCCGTCCGCACTTCCTCCGCCCACGCCGCCGCCCATGGGGAGCACCTTGTGCAGGTGGATGGACACGCCGGGCAATTCAAACGCCTCGGCCAACCGTTTGTGGGCCCGTGTCACGAGGTTGTCGGCGGTGTCTCCAGGAATCGCGAGGCCGGTCCATTCGAAATGGGCTTGTCCTTGAGGCACCTCCTCGTCGAGGACCACCTCCAAAATGTCCGACCAGCCAATGGGAAGAAACACGCTTTCCAAGTCGTGGAAACCGTCGTCTCGCTTTCCGGTGATGTGGAGACCGAGGTTGAGTTTGGCTGGGGGAAAGAAGACCATGGGTCAGTCCATGTAGCCAAAGCGCTTGAGCTTGCGCTCGTCGTCACGCCAGTTTTTGTCAACCCGCACGTACAAGTCGAGGAACACTTTCTTGCCAAGGAAGGCCTCGATGTCCTTCCGGGCGTCCATGCCCACGCGCTTGATCATGCGGCCTTGGGCGCCGACGACAATGTGCTTTTGGGATTCGCGTGCCACGTGAATTTCGGCCCGGATGCGGGTGATTTCAGGGCTGTCCTCGTAAGCTTCCACCACCACTTCGCAGCTGTAGGGAATTTCTTGCTTGTAGTGCGTGAGGATCTTCTCTCGAACGATTTCAGACACGAAGAAGCGCATGGGCTTGTCGGTCAATTCGTCCTTGGGAAAGAAGGGGGGACTCTCTGGCAACTGCCCCACGATGCGCTCGAGCAGGGTGTCCACGTTGAAGTTGTGCAACGCACTGATGGGCACGACTGAAGCACGAGGCAATTTGGAGGCCCACTCGTCGAGCTTGGCTTCGACGGCGGTTTGGTCTGTGGCGAGGTCAATCTTGTTGACCAGCACAAACGTGGGCACGTCCATCGCCGCAATTTTCTCGAGCGTTTCAGGATGGGCCATCCCTTGTTCATTCACGTCAGTCACCACCAGCAGCACGTCCGCATCCTGCAAGGCGGTCTTGACAAACTTCATCATGCCCTCCTGCAACTTGTAGGCGGGGTCGAGGACGCCAGGCGTGTCGCTGTAGACAATCTGATAGGCATCTTCGTTGACGATGCCCATGATGCGGTGACGCGTGGTTTGGGCCTTCGCATTGATGATGCTCAAACGTTCCCCCACCAAACGGTTCATCAACGTGCTTTTGCCCACGTTGGGGGAGCCCACAATGTTGACGAAGCCGGCGCGGTGGCCGTCTTGTGCAGCAGGAGTTGGAAGGGATTGATTGTCAGGCACCGTCGGTGGATTGAGGCTTCAAAGGTACGTTTTCGCTTGCGAAAGCGCGTCGAGAAGTTTGCGTGAGCCAAAACCTTGTGTACATTTGCCCTCCGCTGTTCGCAAGGTCATGACTTGCTCTCAGCAACGGCGGAACCCACATCGCGGGGTGGAGCAGTTGGTAGCTCGTCGGGCTCATAACCCGAAGGTCGCAGGTTCAAGTCCTGTCCCCGCTACTTCAAGCCCGA
>JBMZAL010000139.1:2436-4010 GCA_049611325.1 Flavobacteriales bacterium | reverse complement strand
AAAGCTTCGCGCCCGCCTTCCTCCCGTAACCTCCACGTACCTTCGTGGCATGCAGATGAGCAGCTCCCACCCTGCGGCGGCCGTGTTGACCGCAGTGCTGGCCGAACAAGGCGTTCGGCACGCGGTGGTGAGCCCCGGTTCCAGAAACGCCCCGTTGGTCCTCGCCCTGCTTCACCACCCTGACATCGACGTCCGGGTGAGCATCGATGAACGCGCAGCAGCGCACCACGCGTTGGGCTTGGCGTTGGCCACATGGACCCCCGTGCCTGTGGTGTGCACCTCGGGAACCGCAGCCTTGAACCATGGCCCAGCCTTGGCAGAGGCGTGTCACGCGCGCATTCCCATCCTCAGCATCACGGCCGACCGCCCTGCGGAGGTCATCGGCCGAGGACACGGCCAAACCCTAAACCAAGCAGGGGTGCATGCCCCGCACACGGTCCATCACGATGTGCTGGACGAATCCACGATGGACGTCGACACCCTGGCTGCCAAGGCGCGCCATGCGATGCGTCAGGCGCTGCACGGAGGTCCCGGACAGTCCGCCGGACCTGTGCACCTCAACGTGCCTTTCAAAGAACCGCTTTACGAACTCGCCCCCGCCGTTGCCCTTCCCATGGCCATGGAGACGGAACAGGGTTCCACACCAGACTGTGCTGACCTCAAGATTCCCGACACCCTGCGCGGGGCGCTCGACGACGGCAAGGTGCTCGTGGTCGCCGGCCCTCGACCAGCTGCGGCCCACCGCACGCCACACGCCACACTTGAGGTCAACCTTCCTTGCCTTGCGGAACGCGGGGCGTGTGTGGAAGGACCGTTGGTCATGCATGGCGGCGAACGCCTGCTCCATGACGGGAAATGGCCAGACGACCTCAAGCCTGAAGCCGTAATCACCCTCGGTTTGCCCCCCATGTCCAAGGCGCTGCGCGCCGCCCTTGCCGGCGTGCCCCAATGGCATGTTGGAACCGACTTGGAGGGTGAAGGATCCGGTTGGGACATTTGGGCGACGTTGCAAGGCGAGGTGCCTGCCTCGGTGCTTTCCTCACCCGCCACCCAAGGAGCCAAGGAAGTGTGGACCGGCGCACAAGCGCTCCTCACCCGCGTGGACAGCGCGCAAAAGCCCGAATGGAGTGATTTGAGCGCCTGGAAGACCCTCGTGGACACATGGCGCAAATGGGGCAAAGAAACGCGCCCCAAGGCCCTGCATGTGGCCAACAGCGCCTCGGCGCGGTATGCGCAATGGTCCGACTTGGGTGAAGCGCTCGGCCCCGAAGCGGTGTTCCACGCCAACCGCGGTGTGGCAGGCATCGATGGATGCACCTCCACCGCCATGGGATGGGCTGCGGCCACTGGGAAGGCAACCTGGCTGGTCACCGGAGATGTGGCCTTTCATTACGACGCCAATGCGCTGCTGACAGATCCCGTGCCTCCTGAACTTCGAATCGTGGTGATGAACAACGGCGGCGGCGGGATCTTCCGTTGGCTTCCCGGCACCCAGCATCCCGACCTGTTCGAACGGCATTTTGAAACCCCACCCAACCGAACCGTCGAAGCGCAAGCACGGGCCATGGGTGCAA
>JBMZAL010000139.1:0-2430 GCA_049611325.1 Flavobacteriales bacterium | reverse complement strand
GCATTTTGAAACCCCACCCAACCGAACCGTCGAAGCGCAAGCACGGGCCATGGGTGCAACCCACTTCATCGCCACAAACGAAGCCGAATTGAGCGAGGCACTCTCCAACGTGCTCCACACACCAGGTCCCACCGTGCTCGAAGTGCGGACACACTCGGCCCAAAGTGCCGCGGTTCTGACCGAATACCTCGCCGCATTTCATCGCGAAAAAACATCAACTTTTAGTTGATTTGATAACACATAAATATTTCATTATCAATTCAATGAAAATCAAACCATGGATTCAAGCCGCGCGCCTCAGGACCCTTCCTTTGGCCATCACATGCGTGTTGCTTGGCGGGGCGGTTGCCCGCGCCCATGGCTTGGATGAAGCAGGGCTGGCTCGGTTCACTCCCGTGGTGGTGGGCGCTTTGGTGACGGTGGTGCTCCTTCAAATCCTGGCCAATTTTGCCAACGATTACGGCGACTTCACCAAAGGCACGGACACCGCTGCTGGCCGCGCGGATCGGGCCTTGGCGTCTGGCCAATTGACGGTTTCCGCCATGAAAAAGGGCGTGACCCTCACCGCGATCAGCGCCCTGGTGGCCGGTGTGGTGACGTTGGTTTTGGCCTTCGTGCCTGGGGCGGTTCCGGGCACAGATGGGGTGACCCTCGACGGGGCGCGCATGGGCCTCCTCGGCGCCCTTGGCGTGGCTGGCATCGTGGCCGCCATGCGATACACGATGGGGAAACAAGCGTATGGATATCAAGGTCTTGGAGATGTTTACGTCATGCTTTTTTTTGGGTTTATCGGCGTGCTTGGCGTGGGGCTTTTGGTGGCCCATGAAGTGCCTGCGACCTGGGTGTTGCCCGCCCTGTTTTCTGGTTGCATGAGCGTCGCCGTCCTCAACCTGAACAACCTGCGTGACCACCAATCGGATGCCCTCGCAGGGAAACGAACCACGGTCGTTCGCCTTGGATTCGAGGGCGGAAAACGGTACCACCTTGCCCTGTTGGGTGTGGGATGGGGGGCCTTGCTTCTGTTTTTCCAAGGACCTTGGGAAGTGGGCATGTGGCGGGGCACCATGTGGTATGCCTTGCTCGCGTTGTTGCACGCCCGGCATGCCGTGGATGTCTGGCGCTGTGATGACCCTGCCACCCTCGATCCCGAGCTGAAGCGGATTGCGCTGAGCACGTTTTTGGTCGCGCTGTTCATGTTCATGGACCAAACCCTCGGCGCATGAACCCGCATGAGATTTGGCCTCCCGCTCCTGTGCTCCGTGGACTCCGCATGGCCGTAGTGCCTCACCCTTTGACGTTCAAAACGCCTGCAATGACTTCGCGGGACACGTTGACCGAAAAACCCACGTGGATTTTGGTGGCGGAAGACGACCAAGGCCGCATCGGCCTGGGGGAATGCAGTTTGATTTTGGGCTTGTCCCCAGAGACGAGCGACATGGCACAAGCCGCCCTCCAAAGGGTGGCCGAGAGCGGATGCCTCGATGCCATGGCCGTTCCTGCGTCCTGCCCTGCCGTTCGATTTGCGGTGGAAACGGCGGCTTGGGACCTGAGCCATGGAGGGGGCGGCGTCATCGCCGAGTCGCCATTCTCTCGCGGGGAACGCGCCATCGACATCAATGGACTTGTGTGGATGGGGCCGGTCTCCAACATGCTCCAGCAATTCGAAGACCTCGTGGCACGCGGCTTCACCACCCTCAAATGCAAGGTGGGTGCGCACGATTGGGCGGAAGAACTGCGCATGCTCACGGCCGTGCGAGAGCGTTGCCCGTCCTCGGATTTCACCCTGCGCGTGGATGCCAATGGGGCATTCAGCAAGGTGGGCATGGAGGGTGCTCGCGCACGACTGGAGGCCCTTGCCTCCCTCGAAGTTCACAGCATCGAGCAACCCCTTCACCCCGAGGACCGAGACGGCTTGGCGGCCCTGTGCGAGGAAAACATTGTTCCCATCGCCCTTGACGAGAGTTTGATCGGGGTGCATGCCTTGACAGAGCGCATGCGGCTGTTGGACCACATTCAGCCACAGCACTTGGTGCTGAAGCCATCCCTGATTGGCGGGTTGGACAGCGCAACGGTTTGGTCTCGGCTGGCCGAACAACGCGGCATGGGCTGGTGGGTCACCTCTGCCCTGGAATCCAACATTGGCCTGCAAGCCATTGCCCAATGGGCGGCCGTGCAACCTGCCCTGGCGAACTCACCTGTGCCCCAAGGCCTCGGCACCGGGGGCTTGTTCACCAACAACGTCCCTGGGAACCTCGCCATCGAACGAGGCACGCTTCTCACGGCTTCCCAAGCGGCCCGCGAGGAGTCGACCTGGCGTCAAGCGCTTGAAGGTGCCGTTCGCCACCTGCCCGGCTGTGGGTGTGGCGTCAACCACGACGCCCCATGAGCCAACCAAAATCACCTCGCGGGACCTTCCAATGGGGTCAACAG
>JBMZAL010000138.1:0-4012 GCA_049611325.1 Flavobacteriales bacterium | reverse complement strand
GTGCCCACGCTGTTCAAGCGTGCGGGTCAGCCCGTGGTCATTGGTGGCCCTTGCAGCGCCGAATCACGTGAACAAGTTTTGGAGACCGCACGTGCCCTGGCGCAACAGGGACACGTGCATTTCCTCCGCGCCGGCTTGTGGAAGCCGCGCACCCGTCCCAACAGCTTTGAAGGAAGGGGCGTCGAGGCCTTGCCATGGCTCATGGAGGCCCAACGCGAGACGGGATTGCACGCCATGACAGAGGTGGCCACCCCTGCGCATGTGGAGGCCGTGCTCGAAGCGGGCATGACCGCCATGTGGATTGGGGCGCGTACGACCGTGAGCCCGTTCGCGGTGCAAGCCCTGGCCGACGCCCTGCGTGGCGTTCAAGCCACGGTGCTGGTCAAGAACCCCATGCACGCCGATTTGAAGCTCTGGATGGGGGCCATCGAGCGCATCGAACACGCCGTAAAAGGCGAAGTGGGCGCGCTGCACCGAGGCTTCTCGAGCTACGGCAAAAACGACTTCCGCAATGCCCCGATGTGGGAAATCCCCATTGCCCTGAAGGCCGAGATGCCTGAATTGCCGCTGCTCTGTGACCCCTCTCACATTGCGGGACGTCCCGACCTGTTGCAGGACGTGGCGCAGCGTGCGATGAATTTGGGCATGGACGGCCTCATGCTGGAGTCCCACCCCAATCCTTCATGTGCCCTCAGCGACGCCGACCAACAGATCACGCCGTACGCGCTGCACCGCCTGCTCGAAGCCTTGGACGTGCCCTCTGCAGGGAGTGAAAGCAACCTCGACCGCGACGCTTTGGAAGGCATGCGCTTGCAAATCGACAGCGTCGACGAACAACTGATGCAATTGCTCGGCCGCCGCATGGAACTCGCCAAGGCCATCGGCACCGTCAAACACAAGAACCGTTGGTCCCTGCTGAGTGTCGCCCGCTGGCGCGACATCATCGCAAGCCGAACGGCCTGGGGAAGCGAGTTGGGACTCAGCCGCGAATTCCTGTCCAAAATCTTGACCTCGGTGCACGAAGAAAGCATCCGGGTGCAGGGCGACGAGGCCAACGAACGACGTGCGAAGCAAAAAAAATGAGCTTCTCAACAAGCTCAATCACAGCAAACTAACCTGCAACCCGCAGGTTTTTTTGTGCCCCAACGTAACCTCTTTTGAGGTGGTGGCGTAAAGGACCTTGGTTTTGGTTAACCGCGCTTACACAAGCGCATGAATCAGGCGATTTGGTTGAAGGGGCTCCTCAAACGTGAGGGCCCCTTTTTTCATGCGTCAGATTTCGTGAACATCGCAATCCAAAGGGAGCGGCTCAATCGGTAAAGCACCGGCATCAACACCACCAACAAGGTGATGCCCGTGGTGAGAAAGGTTCCTGGATGGGTGAACATCCCAAACTCCATCCACCCCCACGCATCAAAGCACATCAATGCCACAAGCACGGCAATCCAAAGCGCCACGGTCAGGGCATAACTGACATAGGCCGCCCCAAAGTAGAATCCCGGTTCGCGCGCAAAGTCCTCCCCGCAAGACGCGCACGCCGAGTGCATGGCGGCGGTGTGCCGCAAGTCGTAGGCGTTGGGCTTGACAAACAAGGTGCCTTTCCCACATTTGGGGCAGCGGTTTCGCAGGATCCACGAGAGTTTGGGCATGCGACAAAGGTCTTTCAATTCGCCTGACACAGCGCAACCCAGGTGACGCAACCTCTTATCCGTGCTGGAGACGGTGCAATTCGGCATAGCGTCCGCCCAAGGCCATCAACGCCTCGTGGTCGCCTTCCTCCACCACGTGTCCCTCGTCCACCACGGCGATCCAGTCGGCATCGCGGATGGTGGACATGCGGTGGGCGATGACCAACACCGTCCGTCCTTGCACCGAGCGCTCGAGGGCCTGCTGTACGATCGATTCGGAACTCGCATCAAGCGCCGAGGTCGCTTCGTCAAGGAGAATCAGGTCTGCATCCCGGTAAAGGGCCCGGGCCAGTGCGACGCGCTGACGTTGGCCCCCACTGAGCTTGCCGCCGCTGTCCCCCACCTTGGAATCCAATCCGTCGGACAGCTTGTTGGCAAATTCGAGGACATGGGCTGCCTCGGCTGCGGCAGCCATCCTTGCCTTGTCCGGTTGCGAATCTCCAAGCACAATGTTGTCGGCGATGGACCCGTGGAAGAGCAACGCGTCTTGGGTCACGACCGAGAGACGCTGACGCCAGGAAGACCCTGAAACGTCGCGCAAATCGACGCCGTCCACCAAGATGGACCCCGACTCCGGATTGGCAAATTTGCTGAGGACGTGGGCGGCCGTGGTTTTCCCCGATCCCGAAATGCCCACCAGCGCGACCACTTTGCCTGCGGGGATGGTCAAATTGAATCCCTGGAGCGCCGCCGATTCTTGACCCGGGTAGCGGTACACCACATCCTTGAACGTCAACGTGTCCGTCAGACGTGGCGCCTCTGTCCCTTCCTCCCCAAGGTCACCCTCCAGGTCAGTTGCGTTTTCAAACAGTGCTTCCAAACGCTCGAGCGAGGCCGCCCCTTTGGACACCCGAAACACCCCATCTGACAAGGAACGGGCGGGAGGAATGATTTGAGAAAACACCACGAGGTACCCAATGAACCAGTCGCCTGACAAGGCCGAGTCTCCAGTGAGCACAAGACTTCCTCCAAAGGCCAGCAACACCGCCATGACTGTCAGTGAAATGACCTCGCTCATGGGAGAAGACATGCTCTCGCGACGGTGCATTCGTCGCATGGCCTTGAAGTGACCGTGGTTGCGCTCGGCGTAGGCCGAAGTGAACTGAGACTCCGCATTGAACGCCTTGACAATGCGCATGCCCAGAAGCGTCTCTTCCAGCACGGACACGAGCTGACCGAGTTCTTCCTTGCCTTTTTGGGCGTGGCGCTTCAACCGCTTGGACCAACGGCTGATCAGCCAACCAGACAAGGGCAAAAGCACAAAAGCAAACAAGGTCAGTTGCCAGCTCAATGCCAGCAGCGTCCCCAAACTCACAAGGATGAGCAAGGGCGCCTTCAACAAGGCCTCCAACGACCCGATGACCGAGTGCTCGACCTCCATCAGATCGTGGGTGAATCGGCTCATGACGTCCCCTCGCTTGGATTCGGAGAACCACCCCATGGGCATCCGCAGAAGCTTTTCATACAAATCTTGACGAAGGTCCCTGCTGACGCCGGTTCGGATGCCCGCCATGACATACAACGCCGCATAGTGCACCGCGTTTTTCAGCACCGCAAGCCCCACCATGGACACGCACAATGCGCCAAGAGCGTAGGACGCGCCGTGGGTTTGGACGAAGGTGTCAAATGCATGGCTGACAGCCGCAATGACACCCTTCTCTCCCTCCACCTCCATGGGCGCAGATGCCCCAAAGAGGATGCGCAAAAACGGCACGACCGACAAAAAAGTGAAGAGGTTCAACACCGCGCTCAAGGCGTGCAAGAACCCCATAAGCACCAAGCTTCCGCGTTGGTGCCTGATCAAAGGAAGCAAGGCCCAAACGGCCTTCATCCGCGCACGAGTTTGGAGGCAAACCCGAGGTAATTGTCGGGCGTGATGGCACGCAACTCAGCCTTGACGGCTTCTCCAACATCCAGCCCGTCAATGAATTCGGCCATAACCGTGGCGTTGATGGTGCCGTTGGTTCGGGTCAAAGCCTTGAGCGCTTCGTAGGGTTCAGGGTACGCCTCGCGACGCAAAATGGTCTGGATGGCTTCTGCCACAATGGCCCAGTTGGCTTCAAGGTCTGCGGCCAATTTGGCCTCGTTCAAGACCAACTTGCCCAGCCCTTTGCGGGTGGCGTTCATCGCAATCAAGCTGTGTCCGAGGGGAACACCGAGGTTGCGCAGCACCGTGCTGTCCGTCAAATCCCGCTGCAGACGTGAGATGGGCAGCTTCTCGGCAAAGTGCGCCAACAGCGCATTGGCCACGCCGAGGTTTCCTTCGCTGTTCTCGAAGTCAATGGGATTCACCTTGTGCGGCATGGCAGAAGACCCCACTTCAC
>JBMZAL010000137.1:0-4028 GCA_049611325.1 Flavobacteriales bacterium | reverse complement strand
ATTTTTTGATGCCCGTGGCAGCGTGACGGCGGTGGTGGAATACCGATTTGGGGAGGAAGTGTTGCCTGAATCAGTTGAAGAGCCTGTGGTTGAAGTCCAAACCACGCGCAGGCTTGATGGGTCCATTGCAGAGACGGTGACCTACGTCAATGGCATCAAGGAAGGTGTGGCCAGGCAATACGATGAAGCAGGTATGGTGGTGGGTGGATCGGTGTTTGCATCGGATGTGTTGGTGGCCGAAGGCATCACCACGAAAGAGGGAAAAAGAAACGGTCCTTGGAAGGAGTATTGGCCCAACAGCACATTGCGGGCAGAGGGACAATATGTGAACGATGCACGGGAGGGTCGATGGGTGTTTTACCGCGAATCAGGGGAGAAAGAACAACAAGGGGAGTACATCGCCGATGCAATTCACGGAGCTTGGACGTGGTGGTATCCAGGTGGGGCCATTCACCGGCAAGAAGCGTACCGCAGGGGCGAACCGGTGGGCACGTTTGTGGAATACGACACCACAGGTGCAGCATTGGTTTCTGGCGCGTTCGAACAAGGATTGCGCCATGGTTTATGGCGCATGCAAGTGAACGATCACCTTGAGGAAGGTTCTTATGTGTATGGGGAGAAAGACGGGGTTTGGACGCACACCTACGGCAATGGGAAACGTCAGTTTGAAGGTGCTTACGTCGTGGGACAACCTGACGGCAAACACCGAACATGGCATGAGAACGGTGTGCTGGAGGAGGAAGGGAAGTATGAAAGTGGGGCCAAACACAAGAAATGGAGACTCTACGATGACACAGGTGTCGTGCTGCACGAGTACATTTACCGGTACGGCAAGCTGCGCAAAGTGGACGGTTCGAAAGTGGATAAGCGACGCGATGGCAAGCTGAAAGGCAACTGAACGCATGACGAAAGCACAACTCCAGCTTCTCGAGGCTTGTCCTGAAGCCATGATTTTGGTGGAGGCTGGCAAGCCTGTGGCTTGGAATTCGCAAGCTTCACGGATGTTGGACTGGACGTCTCAGAGTGCCGGTGTGGATCACCTGTGGCACACGAAAGGAGGGTTGTGGTTGTTGGAAGGGGATGAAGTGGGGTTGTTTGAGGCCAAAGTGGAACGTGCACTTCAAGGCAAACCGGCCAAAATGCGCTGTCGGGCCATTCGACAAACAGGAACCATGTTTGATGCAGAGTGGAAAGCAGTGCCTGTGGGGGATGGCACCCATCTCCTGCAGATTCGCGACATCAGCGAGCGCATGGTCTACGAGCAAGTCATTCGCGACAGCGAACAGCGCTTTCGGTCCTTGGCCCGTCATGCGATGGAGGGCATCGCGTTCTTGGAAGGAAACCAAATCGTCGACGCCAACGAGCAATTTGCCATCCTGTTCGGGTGGAAAGAATTGCCGATTGGAGAAGACATTTTATCCTTGGTCAATCCGCGAGATTGGCAACGCTTGGGTGCTCGAAAATTTGCCCGCTCACGGGTGGAATTGCAGGGCCTTACGCAACAAGGAAGGACCATTCATTTGGAAGCCACACGCTCCACAGATGCGACCACAAACCAAACGGTGTTGATGGTCTACGACATCACAGAACGCAAGCGCACAGAATTGGATTTGCTCCAAACCAAGGAACGTTTCCGCATGCTTGTGGAGACAAGTCCCATGGGGTTGCTTCTGATGGTGGATGGCAAAGTGAAGTACAGCAACCCAGGGGTCCTTGATTTGATGGGCATCCGCATGGAGGATGAGTTGTACGACGAACATTTTGTCTCGCTCTTTCACGAGGACGACCAAGCGGTGCTTCAAGAAGACATCCGTCTTGTGGAAATGGGGGAACGCCCTCCTTACCGTGAGGTGCGCATCCGAGTGTCGGACGATGAAGTGGTGGAGGTGGGTGTTCGGATGACGTTGTCTTTCCACGACCGTTCTCCGGCCGTTCAAGTGACGCTGACCGATTTGAGGACGCGGGTCGCCTTGATTCGTGAGCAAATGCGTGCCACGTTGGCCGAAGAATCCAACAACCTTCTGAAGGAAGAGATCAAGCGACACAAAGCGACACAGATGCGTTTGGCGGATGCCGAGCGTTTGAACCGTTCCATCATTGAATCGTCCATCGACGTGATTGTCGCGTTCAATGAGGAAGGGGAGTTGACGCAATACAACCAGGCGTTTGCCGTGGAATTTGGGTTGGAGTTTGGGGAAGAGGCGGAGGCTTACAAATTCAGAAATTTCGTGGCCACCAAATCGGAGGCCGACCGGATCCGAAACCTGGTCTACGAAAACTCCAATTTTTCTGGAGAAACCCAAGGCAAGCGGTTGAATGGGGATGTCTTCCCCATGTACTTGACCGTGGCTTTGTTGCGGGACGAGGCAGACAACGTGTTTGGGGCCATGGCCGTGGGCCGTGACATCACCGAGGCCAAACTCGCCCAAGAAGAATTGGAAGCCAGCGAGGAGCGTTACAGAAGCATTTTGGACAACGCGAACGACGCCATTTTCACGTTGGATGACAGCGGATTTTTCACCTACACCAACCCCTCGTTCAACGAGTTGTTGGGGTACTCGGAGATTGAGTTGTCCAAACGAACGGTCCATGACGTCATTCAAGGCTTGCCCAAGCGTGGCAAGACGTGGATCAAAGCCATTGCGGAGTCGGGTGCGGAGCGAGAGTTTGTGGCGGCCAACGGCAAGGTGCTGACCATGCTTGGTGGCGCCACCATCCAACACAACGACAAAGGCAAACCGACCGGAGTGCGGGGCATTTACCTCGACATCACGGACATGCTGTTGCATGAGCGACGGGCCAAAACCCAAAGCGCCAAGCTCGAATCCATTTTCGATTCGACGGAGAACATGATCATGTTCACCATGGACAGTGCCGACCGCGTGAACGCGTTCAACAAGAACTTCAAGAACATTTTCGAATACGACTTTGGGCTGACGTTCGACACATCTAAATCGTTCATCGAGCACATCTCCCGGGTGGTGGATGAAGAACCCTACCAGGGTCAGCTTCGGTTGTTCTTGCGGGCGATGGAGGGCAAGCCGCAGCAATTTGAACTCCCCCTCAAGACCATTCATGGCGAAAGCCGGTGGTATCAAGTGTTCCTCAATCCGGTCAGCCTGGGTGAGGACCAGCGTGAGATCAGCTGCATCGCCTATGACATCACGGAACGCAAGGAAATCGACCGTGCCATTCGCAGCGCGCTGAAGGAGAAAGAGGTGCTGCTTCAAGAGGTGCACCACCGCGTGAAAAACAACCTGCAAGTCATCAGCAGCATGCTGAATTTGCAGAAGTCCTTCGTGAAGGATCCGGAAACGCTGAACCTTCTCGAAGAAAGCACCAACCGCATCGCGACGATGAGCTACATCCATGAGTCGCTCTACCGCAACACGGACTTCGCAAACATCAGTTTCGCGGAGTACTTGCAGCGCTTGAGTGCCAACCTCATTCAGAGCTACTCACGCAGCGACTGCGAAGTGGTGTTGCAAACGGTGTTTGACGAAGTCTACTTGAGCTTGGAACAAGCCATCCCGTGTGGCTTGATCACCAACGAGCTCGTCTCCAACTCTTTGAAGTACGCCTTCCCTGACCGCGCGCAAGGCACCATCACTCTTCGCATCCAACACGTGGAAGGAAGGGCGGTGGAGCTCGAGGTGTCTGACGATGGGGTGGGCCTTCCTCCAGGCATGGACTTCGCCAAAAACGATTCCCTCGGAGTGTACCTCGTCCAAGCACTGACCGAACAAATTGACGGTGAGTTGGTGGTAACGAGCGTCGATCAGGGCCGAAAGGGGTGCAGCTTTTTGGTTAGATTTACCCCATCTGAGTGAGGCTCAACGACGCGCCTGACGATTCACATTTGCAAGACAAACGCATGGCCATCAACATTTTGGTGACGGAGGACGAGAGCATCGTCCGCAAAGACATTGAGCGCTGCCTCGGCAAGCTTGGATACAACGTGGTGGCAACAGCTGACAACGGTGAAAAGGCCATTGAACTTGCCCTGAAGCACAAGCCTGACTTGGCGC
>JBMZAL010000136.1:0-4038 GCA_049611325.1 Flavobacteriales bacterium | reverse complement strand
TTCCCCGTTTGCCCCTTCCTTTGAAGCGACGTACAACGGCAACCTTTGCTACGACAACATGCCGACGCCCACCATCACATTTGATGGGGAGACGCGCATTGATGGGGTGTGTGAGCACGACTACACTTTGTTCCGTTCTTGGACCGCGACAGATTGTTCTGGCTACACGCGCTCAAGGGAACAAATCATCGTGGTTGTAGACACGGTGCCCCCAGTGGTGTTTGTGCCTGAAGACATGACTGTGCTCTGTGAAGACTTCGCCACCGCTGACTTGGGTGAAGCCTATGGCACAGATGATTGTGGCGACGTCACCATCGAAATGACCGAAGAATTCGTCCCTGGTGATTGTCCCGGCAACTACACGGTCGTGAGAACCTTCAACGCCATGGATCCATGTTTGAACACCGCCACGGCTCAGCAGGTCATCACGGTGGTGGACAACGAGGCGCCAGTCCTCGAAACGTTGGCGGACATGGTGTTGAGCTGCACGGATGAACTTCCGTCTGCCTTGCCAGCAGCCACGGACAACTGCAGCGGTGTGGAGATCACAGTGACCGATGTGGTGACCGAGGGCAGCTGTCCCCAGTCTTACAGCATCGACCGCACTTTCACGGCCACAGATGCTTGTGGCAACGCTTCTTCGACAACCCAAAAATTAAACATCGTCGACGACACAGCTCCGACGGTGTTGTCAGGCTGGAATGGTTGTGAAGTTCCATCCACCTGTGCCATCGGCATCAACGGTCTCGAAGGGGAGACTTTGCCGGAGGCTGTTTTGGAGGTTTCGGACGATTGCGATGACAATCCTACATACGAAGTGAACGATGTCGTGTTGTCTACAACCGCATCGCTCGAGGTCATTTTGCGTGAATTCCTCATTTCCGATGCATGTGGCAACTCCTTGACCCTTCAAGAGCAATACAATGTGACGCTTGTCAATCCGGGTTGTACGGATGAGGCGGCGTGCAACTACGATGCTGACGCCAATGTGTTGGACGATTCGTGCGACTTCTGCTCTTGCGGCCAAAATGCATGTGGCTGCACGGATGAGGGGGCATGTAACTACGACGAGGACGCCATCTACGACGATGGTGCGTGTGAATATGCGGAGCCAGGCTTTGACTGCGACGGCGTTTGCTTCGACGTGAACGACAACGACATCTGCGACTTCGATGAGGCGGGATGCACCGACGCACAGGCTTGCAACTACGACCCTGTGGCCGCAGTGGACGACGGCTCTTGCGACTACTGCTGCGCGTACGAGGTGTACACCTCGACCGAAGCTGGATACAGCATCAGCATCGACCTTGTCCAAACCCACACTTCTGGAGATCTCGCAGGCTTGAGCACGTACCGCGTGTACATCAATACGCCCAACACCGACGACGTGTTGACGGCTGTGACGGGCTCCGATGAGTTCCCTCTGGCGCTTCACACAACCACGTCATTCTATCAGAACGTATTTGGAGGATGTCTTGGCACCAACATCAGCCCCGCCATGATGGTTGTGGCGCCCGATGCGGCGTACGACTCTTGGGTCACCATTGGCGCCACGTCGAGTGACGATTTGGACGGGGGAGAGGCTCAACTCATTCCCGGTTCATGGATTGACTCTTTCGAGGCTGGGAACAGCATCACAGTTGACGACAACATCGGCAGCGGATGGTTCTTGATCCCTCCTGGCGGGCCCAACGGCGTGTCAGGTGACGACCAACGCGTGTTGGTGGCCCAGCTGACCACGGACGGCCAGATTTCAGGCTCATTCCGTGCCCAAATCTTCCCACAAGGAGACCAGGTCAACGACGTGCGTCCTGATTTCACATTCGAGCAGCAGCCCTTGGGCGCGTTTGCCTGCCCCATCATCGAGCAAGGCCCCGAGGACGCGGTGGCTTCATGCGATGCGGTGCCTGGCTTGCCCAGCGCGGATGCGTTCGTCGTGAGCTACAGCAATGCAGATGTTTCTGCTTTTGGATGCGACGAAGGCCTTTCAGTAAGCTTGGTCTCAGACCAAATCACAGAAGGTGCATGTGCCGGGGATTACACCATTCTCCGAACAGTGAGCATCGAAAACTGCGCGGGAGGGTCTGCAGAATATGCCTACACCATTCAGTTGGAAGACAACGATGCGCCAGAGATCACTTCCATCCCTGCAGACTACACCGTGGAGTGCTCAGGGGACATCGTGCTTTCGAATGAAGCCACTGCCACCGACAACTGCGGCGCGGTTTCCATTGAGGTTGCTGAAGAAACCATCGCTGGCAACGCCACGGGCAACTACACCATCCTTCGCACCTTCACGGCCACCGACGATTGTGGAAACAGTGCTTCGGCAGTCCAAACAATCACCGTGGAGGACACCACAGCACCGGAATTCACCTTCGTTCCAGCTGACTACACGGTCGAATGCTCAGATGACCTGCTTCTCGAAGAAGCGACCGCCATGGACAACTGCAATGGTGCGGTTTTGGAAGTGACGTCAGAAATCATCCCGGGCAACGCCACGGGCAACTACACCGTGGTTCGCACATTCACAGCCACCGACGATGCGGGCAACATGGCGTCCGCCACCCAAACCATCACGGTGGAAGACACGACTGCGCCTGAGTTCACAAGCGTGCCTGCGGATTACACTGCGGAATGCTCTGACGATCTTGTGTTCGAAAATGCGACGGCTTCAGACAACTGCAACGGGGCAGAGATTTCCGTGGAAAGTGAAACGATTGAAGGAGACGCTGCGGGCAACTACACAATCGTACGCACGTTCACTGCGACAGACGATGCGGGCAACAGCAGCAGCGCCACCCAAACCATCACGGTTCAAGACACCACCGCTCCCGAACTCACAGTTCCTGCGGATTACACCGCAGAGTGCACAGATGAACTGACTTTCGCAGAGGCATCCGCAACAGACAACTGCGGCACAGTGACGATGGCATTGTCCGAAGAGACGATTGCAGGTGACTGTGCGGGGACATTCACCCTCGTTCGCACCTTCACTGCGACAGATGATGCTGGCAACAGCACGTCCGCGACGCAGACCATCACGGTGGTGGATACCACCGCTCCTGAGCTGAGCATTCCGGCGGACTACACGGCCGAATGCACAGATGAACTCGTTATGGACGATGCCACAGCGACGGACAACTGCACGGTGTGCAGCGACGCCTTCGACTTCACCTCCACGGTGGACGGCTACGGTTTGAGCCTTGAACTCGTGGCGAGCCACGAGGGCGGCGAACTGGACGGCATGCGCACCTACCGCGTGTACTTGGACGTGGCACACAGCGCTGACCAAGTCACAAGCTTCACGGGCAACGACGAGTTTGCTTTGTCACTCAACACGACCACGAGCTTCTACCAAAACGCCTTTGGTGGTGCGACGTCCAACGACATCACTTCAGGTGCGGTGGCCTTGGTTCCAGAGCTCGCGTACGACAGCTACGTGACCATTGGCCTGACAGGTCAACCCCAGGGTCAAGAAGGAAGTGTGGAGTTGATTCCAGGCACTTGGATGGACGCCTTCGAAGCTGGTGACAGCTTCACGGTGAATGACGGCATTGGCAGCGGATGGTACATCATCCCGCCCGTGGCCGTGAATGGCCTCGGTGGGGACGACCAACGCGTGTTGGTGGCTCAGTTGACGACCGATGGAGATTTGAGCGGTCAGTTCCGCACGCAAATCTTCCCTCAGGGGGATCAAGTCAATGACGTTCGCGCGGATTTGACCTTTGCCCACAGCCATGACTGCACGGATGTGGCCATCGAAGTTTCAAGCGAAACCCTTGCAGGCGATTGCGCCGGCAACTACACCATCGAGCGTACGTTTACTGCGACGGACGATTGCGGGAACAGCACGTCTGCGACACAGACCATCACGGTTCAGGATACGACTGCTCCTGAGTTCACGAGCATTCCTTCTGACTACACGGCCGAGTGCTCTGACGCGTTGATCCTCGACGATGCGACGGCTTCAGACAACTGCGGCGCGGTGAGCATTGAGGTGTCAAGTGAGACCTTGGCTGGCGACGCCGCGGGCAA
>JBMZAL010000135.1:0-4069 GCA_049611325.1 Flavobacteriales bacterium | reverse complement strand
CGCGACCACGCGTTTTCGTTTTCGATGAGGTGCACATCCAACAGTCCCAGTCCGTCTGCGCTTCGCATGACGGCGCTGGCGTTTCGGCTCTGATAGACGTTTTCCAATACGACCGACAGGTGCCGCGAGCGATGGGCGGCGACGTGGTCAAGTTTGGCCAGCCGGGCCTCGGTCACCAAAGGGCGCAGAACCTCGGCACATGCACGGGCATGGGCGACATCAGCGGAGGTGGGCAAGGCGTAAGGCACGGCGTGAATTTCGGGGCAAAAAAATCCCCTCACCGAAGTGAGGGGATTTCAAAAATGGATTGGATGAAGATCAGACCTTCAAGCCAGCGCCAGCCTTGAACTTCACAACGTTCTTGGCAGCGATTTTGATTTCAGCACCGGTCTGTGGGTTGCGGCCCGTACGGGCAGCGCGGTGGCTCACAGAGAAAGAACCGAAACCAACGAGAGAAACACGGTCGCCAGACTTGAGGGCACCGTGGATGGCACCGGTAGTGGCGTCGAGAGCGCGGGCAGCGTCTGCCTTAGAGAGACCTGCACCTGATGCGATTGCATCGACCAATTCAGACTTATTCATGAGTATGAGTTGAGGTTAAACAAAAAACTAGCTTGGCCAAATGTATACGCGCATTCTCAGTGCTGACAAGGGATAGCGGACGATTGAGGGCATTTTGTGGACAAACCGCGCTTCCGTGTTGATAAGGGCGGCTTTTTGGGGCTGATTTGGCCGTGTTTTCCTGAGGTGACGCGGGTTTCAGCCCCGTGTCTCAGGTGCGGGGCGCACCATTTCGAGGCCCAAGGACAAGGCGGCAAGCGCCAAATACTCCGGTCCAGTCACCCCCACGACCCAATGTTGTCCCGCGGACACGAGGCAGGCCACGATGCCCAAACTCACACGCACAATGCCGAGGAACTCGGTGTCTCGTCCCGGCGTCGCTTCCAAACGGTGGGTGAATGTCCCTGCGCCATGCGACGCCAAGCACACCCACGGCGCCACCGCGGAGGGCAACATGACGATGCCGATCAAGGCCAAGGCCACCCCAATGAGGTGAATGGCGGCATGGACGGAACGGGGCAACTGAGGCATGGTGCAAAAGTAGGAGCGGATGCTTCACAATACCTTCGCGCCATGAAGGAGTTCACCCCTTACCGTCCGGAAATCCGTTTCAGTGATGTGGATGCGTATGGCATCGTGCACAACGCCAAGTACATCGTCTACATGGAGCAGGCGCGCATCCACTGGTGGCGTCAGGCCATGGGGGATGGAACGTGGGATTGGTCCAAAGTCGGCGTGCTTGTGGCCCATCACAGCATTGATTACGTGCGACCCGTGCGTTTGGGCGATGTCCTCGAGGTGCAAAGCCACATTGGGGAGCTCGGCAACAAAAGCATGGACGTCCACTATGAGTTGACATGCGGGGACCATGTGGTGGCGAAGGCCAAAACCGTGCTCGTCTGCTTCGATCACAAGACGCAAGCCACGATTCCCGTTCCTGAGGCGTGGCGCACAGCCTTAGAAGCACTCAAGGCACGTTCCCCATTCATCGAGAGTTAAGGGAGTCCTTCGGCATCATTTGTGAATCACCCACACGCGGTGCGCCCAGGAAGGGAGAGTGTTGCCGTTGCGGGGTGAAATCGGGGCGAGGGTGCCGTCCGGCTGCAGTGCCTCGACGGCGATGGCATCTGCAAGCCAAGGGGCGATGTTGGCCCAAGGGAGTTCCCGTTCTTCGGACGCGGCATTGACCAGGGTGACAATGCGCACGTCGTCCTGTTCGCGCGTGAAGCCATAGACGCCCTGCTTGGGGAAGAAGTGCTCCATGCCGCCTTGAAATGCGCGCGGGTAGGCGTTGCGAATCCCCAGCAATCCCTGGATGTGGTCAAACCACGGCTGCTCATCAGGTGTCCGTCCCTCGGCTGTGAAGGCGTCTCGGTCGTCCTCTGCCCATCCGCCAGGCATGTCTTGGCGGACTTTGCCATCGGGTTCACAGCGGGTGTCAAAACCGAGCTCCGTCCCGTAGTACAGGCAAGGTGTGCCTCGTCCCATGAGCAGCATGGCGAGCCCGGCGCGTGCTTTGTCTTCGGAGCCCGCCTCCGCGATCCAACGGTGCGTGTCGTGGTTGTCGAGGAAGGTCACCAGTTTTTGGGGGTCAGGGTAAAGGAAGTCCTCAGCCAACACCTCGTAAACCGCCCCAATCCCATGCTCCCAACCTTCGCCTTGTTCCATGGCCTCCTGCATGGCGAAGTGCCAAGCAAAGTCCACGGCGCCATCCAGCCCCGTGACGTCGCCCCAGCCAAATCCTGACCCTTCCACAAGTGCTGCTTGCTTGGCGGAACCGTAGACCCAGGCCTCGGAGAACATGAAGGACTCGGGGAAGGCCTCTGCCACGCGACGTGTCAGAGCCGCCATGGCGTCTTGTTGTCCGTAGGTGTAGGTGTCAATGCGAAGTCCATCGATACCCACCTCGGCCATCCACCACAGGATGTTGGTCCCCATGTAGTGTTGCAAATCGGGTTGGAACTGGTTCATGTCGGGCATCATGCGGTCAAACCAGCCGTCGTTGAACCCGACCACATCCACGTCTTGGCGGTGCGGGTCCATCACCACACCGCTTCGGTAGTTGGTGCGCTTCGCTTCAGAGAAGTCCCCCGACCATTGGTGCACCCAGGCACTGTCGACGGGGTGGGTGAGGAGACGGTGAAGGTTGCCCCAGTGGTTGGGCACCCAATCGTGGACGATTCGAATGCCGCGCGCGTGGGCTTCACGGGTCAGTACTTTGTAGTCCTCAAGGGTGCCCAGTCGAGGGTCGACCCGGTAGCTGTCTGTGCAGGCGTAGCCGTGGTAGGACGTTTTGGCCAAATCGTTTTCCACCACCGGCGTCAGCCACACGGCCCCGACCCCCAAATCGCGGAGGTAGTCCAATTTGCCGGTGACGCCTTGAAGGTCGCCCCCGTGGCGGGCGTACATCTCGGTGCGGTCCACGCCGCGCTCGCGCATGCCGGCCACATCGTCGTTGCCTGCATCACCATTCGCGAATCGGTCCGGCATGATGAGGTACATCGTCGGCGATTCATGCCAGGCGTCCAAGCGGTTTTGGGGCAGGGAAGGGGTCACTCCAAACGGCACCCGAACCGCTTTGCCGCGATTCCGGAACACCTTCAATTCCACTTCGCGCGCCGACGTCACGCCATGGACGTCCAGTGCCACCCAAACGTGTCCCTGCAACGCAGCCTCGCGCCACCCGTCCAACACCACCTCGTCATCTTGACAGCGCACCTCGGTGATGTCCGCCCAATCGGGGTTGGAGATCAAGACTTCCACCCGGCCTTCCTCGAGGTCGCCCCACCAATTCGGCGGATCGATGGTTGTTTGCGCCAAACCAATGAAGGGGCTGAAGATCAAGGCTGTGGAAGCCACAAATGACGTCGACCATGAAAAGGTCTGAATCCACAATTTTGACAGAGGCATGTGCATGAATCGCAGTTTTTTGGCGTCCGAGGCGCGTCCAATTTCGGCCTGATTGCCATTAGTTTTGCCGAAAGTGTCTTTTTTACACCAATCAATCAACCGATTCTCGATGAAACATTTGTTCTCTCTCCTCGCTGCGGCCATGTTGGTCTCTGCAGCTTGGGCCCAAACCACGGTGACCCTCACGGTGGACATGACCAATGAAATGGTCAGCATGGACGGCGTGCACGTCGCCGGCAACTTCCAAGGCTGGGATCCCGCGGCCACGCCCATGACCGACAACGGCGACGGCACCTGGTCCTACACCTTCACGTCAGACACAGCTGCATCCTACCAGTACAAGTTTGTGAATGGCAACGCTTGGGGCACGGATGAAGGCGTTCCCGGCGCGTGTGCTGTGGACGGCAACCGTGGCATCACGGTTGACGGCATGATGGGCGACGTGTCTGCCGAGGCATGCTTCGGCAATTGCGCTGCGTGCGGCATGACGACGGTTCGTTTTCG
Organism: Flavobacteriales bacterium; assembly: GCA_049611325.1. Taxonomy (GTDB): domain Bacteria; phylum Bacteroidota; class Bacteroidia; order Flavobacteriales_D; family Sanyastnellaceae; genus UBA11663. The sequence continues at coordinate 94 of JBMZAL010000135.1, read as the reverse complement.
CGTGGACATGGCCAACGAAGAAGTTTCTGAGTTTGGCGTTCACGTTGCAGGCAGCTTCCAAGGTTGGGATCCCGCGGCCACTGAATTGACCGAC
>JBMZAL010000134.1:2694-4092 GCA_049611325.1 Flavobacteriales bacterium | reverse complement strand
GACATCTCCACGCTGCCGTAGTCTTCAATGGCCTTGGCCACTTCCTCGTAGCTGCCAGAGCTGCGGTCGAGGCCTTGGTAGAAGATGGACGCCACAGGACCGCGGGTGTCGCGGCACACTTCTTTGGCCGCATCCACACCCTTGCCGAGCGCACCTTCGATGCCTTCGAGCAACTTGCCGGTGTTGGTGGTGGCCATGTTGAGGTAAATGATGCGTTCGATGCTCAACGCGAGGCCGAGGATCAAACAAATCAACACGAACGCCATGAACGTGGCACCACCTTCGATGAAGTACTTCTTCACGGTTTGGTGGAAGCTCAACACTTCACGTGTTTCCACGGGCTCAGCCGCAACAGGCTCTTCCACTGCAACGGGTGCAGCAGCAGAATCAACGGCAGCGGAGTCGGTTTCCGCAGACATGGTGTCCACAACCATCTCAGTGGCTGCGTCTTCTTGTGCCATCGCAGCTTGTGGCGCTGCGAACATCACGAGCCCTGCAATGGCGAGGAGGGCGAACAAATTCTTCATGACGAATTGAAGTTGAATAATGAATAATTGTTGCGGAGAGACAGGGATTCGAACCCTGGAGGGGTTGCCCCCAACACGCTTTCCAGGCGTGCGCCTTAAGCCGCTCGGCCACCTCTCCATTCCCCGTTGGGAATGTAAACCTTCATGCGTCAGTCCAAAAGCCATGCCATGAACCGTGCGCACTTGGGCGCCGCAAATTACCCAAGAATCCACGACTACCGCAAAAGAAATGTGCCGATGTCGCAGAGAGAGGCAAAAAAGAAGGTCCCTTTCCGTGTTCGGAGCTTCACGCCCCCTCCAAACCGGCCGCTCCTGCGGGGCCGTGACCCTGCGTTGGCACAGACCGATGCGGGGTGAGCTCTCCCCGCAGGTTAGAGGTCATCAACTCACGGATGCGCTCGGGATCGTCGGTTTGGGCCAAGACGTGCATGAGCTTGGTCAATGCGGCCTCCGTGGTCATGTCTCGGCCGGGGATGACCCCGCACCCTGCGAGCATGTGGCTTGTGGCGTACAACTCCGGATGCACCCCTCCGTGGCCGCATTGCGTCACATTCACCATCGTCACCCCCCGGTCTCGTGCCTCCCTCAGCAAGTCGCGCAGCACTTGAGACGTAGGAGCATTGCCACTGCCAAACGTCGCGAGCACCACACCCCTCAAATCTTCCCACTCCAACGTTCGGCGCAGGCCCTCCATGGGCATGCCTGGAAACAGCGGAACCCACGCCACTTCGGTGCGCATGCCCGGATGCATTCGGGGCTTTTGCATCCGAGTTTCCGAGCGCCAAAGCGACGGAATGTGGATTTGGAAATCCACCCCTGCCTCCACCAAAGGCGGGTGGTTGGGGCTGATGAGCGCCTGCAAACTTTGGGC
>JBMZAL010000134.1:0-2684 GCA_049611325.1 Flavobacteriales bacterium | reverse complement strand
TTGCCGCGAAAAAGGTGATTGCCAAAGTAGACGGCCACTTCCTGAATGGTCGGCTCGCCGTCGGTCATGTCCGCAGCGAGCATCAACGCACTGAGCAGGTTTTCCCGCCCATCCGTGCGTGGGATGCCAATCGGCAATTGGGACCCGGTCAAAATCACGGGCTTCCGCAAGCCCTCGAGCATGAAGCTCAAGGCCGAGGCGGTGTACGCCATGGTGTCCGTGCCGTGAAGCACCACAAAGCCGTCAAAGCGGTCCATGCATTCCATGACCGTCGATGCAATGCTGCGCCAATGCCTCGGCGCCATGTCGCTGCTGTCGATGGGCGTGTCAAACGACACCGCTTCCACGCGAATGCCCGCGTGGTCCAATTCAGGAACGTGCTTGGACACTTGGCTGAAGTCCAGGGGAACCAAGGCTCCACTGACTTTGTCGCGCACCATGCCCACCGTGCCGCCGGTGTAAATCACGAGAATGGACTTCATGTCGTGCAGATGTGTCATGTCTTGGGGACGTCCAAATGAAACAACCTCACTGCATTCTCGGTCGTCACGCGCGCCACCTCTCCCAATGTCACACCGGTCAACTCCGCGACACGATGCGCCACAAGGGCGGTGTAGCTCGATTCGTTTCGCTTGCCCCGGTGAGGTACAGGCGAGAGGTAGGGGCTGTCGGTCTCCAACACGATCCGTTCGAGCGGAACATGCGGAAGCACCTTGTCCAGTCCGCCATTCTTGTAGGTGGACACCCCACCAATGCCCAGCATCCAGCCGGGGTAAGAAAGGGCGTGGTTGGCCTCGTCGAGCCCGCCTGTAAAACAATGCACCACACCCGTCAACCGGTCGTCCATCTCGGCATCAAGCACTTCAAACAACTCGTCAAACGCCTTGCGCACATGAATGACGACGGGGAGGCGACGCTGTTTGGCCCAATCCAATTGAATCCGAAGCGCCTCGCGCTGGATGTCCAACGTGGAGGTGTCCCAGTGCAAGTCCAAGCCGATTTCACCCACCGCCACCCACGGCGAACCCGACATGGGGGCATTCAAAGCCGCCTCGATGGTCTGGAGCTCGGCCTCCCACCCCTCTTGCACATGGCAAGGGTGCAGGCCCATCATGCCCCGGCAGCGGTTGGGCCATCGGATCATCATGTCCTGAACGCGCGGGATGCTTTCCACGTCGATGTTGGGAAGCAACAGCAAATCCACCCCTGCTTCGGCACACCGCGCCATGGCTTCATCGCGGTCGCCGTCAAACGCGGGCTGGTACAAATGGGTGTGGGTGTCGACCAAAAACATGACGCTGCGAAGATAGGTGGAGGGCTACCTTTGAAACGTGGCCACTCACCTCAACCCCACTCCGCGCGCGCCGCGGATTCTCATTGCCCGATTCAGCGCCCTCGGCGACATCGTGATGATGCAGCCCGTGGTGACTGCGCTGCGGGCGACGTACGGCGAGGATGCCGTGGTGGACCTCGTGTGCATGGCCCGGTGCCGGCAAGCCGCTGCATTGCTTTCCGGAATCGATGTGGTGCACACCGTGGAGCGAGGAACTGGGGAAGTCTTGGACGCGCTGCGCGAGCGGGAATTCGACTACCTGCTGGACCTGCACGGCACGGTGCGATCCCGGTCGTTGGCCCGCAGTTTGGACGTACTCACCTTTTCCGTCGACAAACAAGCATGGAACCGCTGGTGCTTGATTCGGGGATGGCGGAGCGTCCCCGTGCCGTCCTTCGTCGACCGTTGCTTGGACGTGCTTCGCCCCTTTGGGATCACCCCGCCACGGCGTGAATCGTGGGGACCCGAAGCTTGGGGCGCACTGCGACCCAGCGAGGCCAAGGATGACATGCCGCCGGCAGACCTCGTGGTCGGCTTGGGATCCTCTCATCCCGGCAAACACCTTTCCAACGCCGTGGTCGAAGCCGCGTTGCAAGCCTCGCAGCATGTCCGTGTGGTCTTGGTGGGCGGAGAAGCCGAGCGCACCCGGGCCGAACAACTCGCGAGCCAGAACCCGCATGCCCGAGCGGTGGCGGGAGACTGGAATTTGGCCCAAACCACCCACGCCATCTCCCGTGCACGCGCAGTGGTGACCGGCGACACCGTGACCATGCACGTGGCCGCAGCGACAGGCCGCCCCGCCGCGGCCGTGTGGGGATGCACCCGTCCTTCCCTCGGCCTTGCCGGATGGCGCCCACACCCTGACAGCATCGACGTGATTCCCGATGTCGCAGCACCGCACAAGCCTTGTTCCAAGCATGGCGCCACATGCAAGCACACCCATTCTGAAGATCCCTTTCACCCCGACCGGTGCAGCCAGCAGGTCGACCCGGCCAAAATCACGTCATGGCTCGAGCGCATGCTCGCGTGACGAAGGTGCGTCAGTCGAAAAGCGCTTTCAACTCGGTCGCGTCCTCCGGCTTCAACTTCCCAGCCAAAATCAACCGCAGCTGACGTCGACGCAAGGCGCCATCAAAGCGGGCGCGCTCTGCGTCGGTTTGGGGTTCAATGGCGGGAACCGCAATCGGCCCTCCCAATTGGTCCACGGCCACAAACGTGTAATACGCCTCGTTGCAGCGGCTGCGCTCGCCCGTCGTGGCGTTCTCCACAAACACTTCGAGGTAGACCTCCATGGACGAACTGAACGCCCGGGTGACCTGAGACTCGATGATGACGACGTCGCCGAGCTTGA
>JBMZAL010000133.1:0-4101 GCA_049611325.1 Flavobacteriales bacterium | reverse complement strand
GCCGTGACGTTCAGCGCGGGGATGGCCACCCGTGGCTTGGTGCCCTTCTGCAACATCTACTCCACGTTCATGCAGCGTGCCTACGACCAAGTCATCCACGACGTGGCCATTCAGAACCTGCACGTGGTTTTCTGTTTGGATCGCGGCGGCCTCGTGGGCGCCGACGGCCCCACCCACCACGGGGTGTACGACATGGCCTACATGCGATGCATACCCAACCTCGTGGTCAGCGCACCCATGGATGAGCAAGAGCTGCGCAACTTGATGTACACCGCCTCGCAAAAGCACAACGGTCCGTTCGTCATTCGCTACCCGCGCGGCACAGGCTCCATGGTCGATTGGCAAACTCCGTTTGAGGAGGTCGAAATCGGCCGTGGCCGACGCCTGAGAAACGGCAACGACGTGGCCCTCTTGAGCATCGGCGCCATTGGCACGGAAGCCACCAAGGCTGCCGAAACGCTCGAAAATCGTGGCATTCAGGCCGCCCACTACGACATGCGTTTTGTCAAGCCGCTGGACGACGTGCTTCTGCACGAGGTGTTCGGCCGCTTCAAGGACGTGATCACCATCGAAGATGGCTGTGTTCAGGGCGGCATGGGCAGCGCTGTGACCGAGTGGGCCATGGAGCACGGATATGCCGCCAAAGTGGCGCGCCTCGGGGTGCCCGACCGGTACATCGAGCATGGCTCTCAGGCCCAACTCTACAAGGAGTGTGGCTACGATGCGGACGCCATCGTGGAGAAAGCCGTGGCCATGTGCGAAGCACGTGCCGCATCCGCAGACGCGGGCATGAGAATTGCCTGATTCCGTCCTTTTTCCAGCCCTTCCCGTGACGTAGTTTCGGGACATGGAAGGACCCATCGTCAACCGTGTCGAAGAGAGTGGATTGATCCAATTGGATTTGGCGTCGTTGCTGACCCCGCCTCCTGTGGACGTGGTGGATTTGAGCGCCTGGCTTGACCAAGGCATCCTTCTTCGAGAACAACCCTTTCGCGACCATGTCAAAGGCTGGGATGCCCGTGCGCTTGCAGGCCACATCGTTGCCCTGACGTGCAGCACCGAAGCCATCCTGCCCGATTGGGCATGGATGCTTGTCACCGCCAAACTCAATACATTCGGCGCCACGGCCTTGGTTGGGAGTGTGGAGGACGCCCGCGCACACGCATGGCGCATGGCCGTCACCCAACTCAACTTGGACGACTACCGAGACCAACGTGTCATCGTCAAAGGATGCGCCACGGCTGGTGGTCCAGCCACCCTCGTGGCGTTCACCGCCCATGTCGGACCTGTAGTGCGCAGCTTGATGTTTGGAGAGGCCTGCAGCGCAGTGCCCCTCGTAAAGAACCCCCGTTCATGATCACCCCTCCCTCTGAGAAAAAGCTCTTTTTGGTGGATGCCTATGCGCTGATTTTCCGCGCCTACTATGCATTCATCAAGAATCCCCGCATCAACACCAAAGGCATGAACACGTCTGCGGTGTTCGGTTTCACCAACGCCTTGCTCGAAGTCATCCGTTCGGAGCAACCCACGCACTTGGCGGTGGTGTTTGACCCTCCTGGCCCGACCCTGCGGAACGAGCAATTCGAAGACTACAAGGCCAACCGGGACGAGACTCCTGAGGACATCAAACTCAGTGTGCCGTGGATTGTCAAAGTCCTGGAAGGCATGCGGATTCCCGTGTTGCAAGCCCCGGGATTCGAAGCGGACGACTTGATTGGATGCCTCGCCAAGCGCGCAGAGAAGGAAGGGTTTGACGTCTTCATGATGACCCCAGACAAGGACTTTGCCCAGCTTGTGACGGACAAGATTCGGATGTTCCGACCCGGCCGGGGAGGCAATCCCGCAAGCGTGTGGGGTCCTGAAGAAGTGCGCGAGCGCTACGGCCTGGAAGACCCCAAGCAGGTCATCGATTTGCTGGGGTTGATGGGCGATTCGGCGGACAACATCCCCGGCGTGCCTGGTGTGGGAGAAAAAACCGCCATCAAGTTCCTGCAGGCCTACGGTTCGATGGAAGGCTTGTACGAGCACGTTCACGAGCTCAAAGGGAAGATGAAAGAGAAGGTCGAGGCGAACCGCGAGCTGGCGTTTCTCAGCAGAGAACTGGCCACCATTGTGTTGGACATCGACTTTGAAGAGGACTTTCCCGCCATGGCCCTTGAGCCGGCCAACGCAGAGATGCTTGCGCCCGTACTCGAGGAATTGGAGTTCCGCACCCTGTCTCGCCGGATGCTCGGCGACGTCACCACAGCGGCTGCGCCTGCCGCTTCGACGAATCCGACACCACGCCCAGCTTCCAACAGCCAGGACAGCGAGGGGCAATTGAGCATGTTTGATGCCGCCATGGACGTGGCCCCTGCCGCTTCTACCCTCGGCTCGCTCGACACCGACAAAGTGAAATACAACTTGGTGGACGACGACGACGGCATGAAGGCGTTGGTGAAGACCCTTACGCAAGCCAAGCGCTTTGCCTTTGACACCGAAACATCAGGGCTGAATGCCATGGAGGCGTCGTTGGTGGGGATGTCTTTCAGTGCAGAAGCCCACGCGGGCAGTTACGTTCCTGTCAACCCCAACACGTGGCCCGCAATTCGGGACATCTTCAAGCCCTTGCTCGAAGACCCCATGCTCACCATCGTGGGCCAGAACTTGAAGTACGACGGCAAAATCATGGCGCGTCACGGCGTGGACCTCACCCAAGCCACCTAGAGGACACCATGGTCGCCCACTACCTGCTCGAGCCCGACCAACCCCACGGCATGGACGCCTTGGCGCAGGCCTTTTTGGATTACCAATGCATTCCCATCACAGACCTGCTGGGGAAAAAGGGCAAGAACCAAAAGTCCATGGCCGACATTCCACCCGCCGAGGTGGTTAACTACGCCTGCGAAGACGCCGACATCACGCTGCAACTCGCCGACGTGCTCATCCCCAAACTCGAAGAAGAAGGCCTCACCGCCTTGTTCCGCGATGTGGAGATGCCTTTGCTCTCCGTGCTCATGGCCATGGAATTGGAAGGCGTGGCGCTCGACACCGCGCACTTGGCCCAGTTCAGTGACACGCTTGCCCAAGAATTGGACGCCTTGCAGCAATCCATTCAAGGGCACGCCGGTGTGCCGTTCAACGTGGACTCTCCCAAGCAGTTGGGGGATGTGCTGTTTGAGCATCTCGAGATTCCCGCCAAGGTCAAAAAAACCAAGACCGGCCAATACCCCACCAGCGAAGCCGTCCTCAGCAAACTCAAGGACAAACACCCCATCGTGGGCGAGGTGTTGGAGTACCGGAAGCTGAAAAAACTTCGGTCCACCTACGTCGAGCCGCTCCCCTCCCTCCTTCATTCGGAGACGGGCCGCGTTCACACCACGTACATGCAGGTGGTGGCGGCGACGGGGCGTCTGAGCAGCAAGGACCCCAACCTGCAGAACATCCCCATCCGGACGGCGCAAGGACGTGAAATCCGAAAGGCGTTTGTGCCCCGCAGCGCCAACCACGTGTTGGTCGCGGCCGACTACAGCCAAGTGGAGTTGCGCATCGCCGCAGCCATGAGCGAAGAACAGGGGCTCATCGAAGCCTTCCAGAAGGGGGAAGACATCCACGCCGCCACAGCCGCCAAGGTGTTTGGCGTCCCGTTGGACGACGTGTCACGTGAGCAGCGCAGCCAGGCCAAGGCCGTGAACTTTGGCATTTTGTATGGCCAAGGGGCGTTTGGGTTGGCGGAGAATTTGGGCATCTCGCGGAAAGAAGCCAAAGCCATCATCGAAGCCTACCACAGCCAGTTTTCTGGCCTCGAAGCCTTCACCCAAACCTGCGTGGCCCAGGCCCGAGAAGCGGGATACGCATCCACGTTGTTGGGCCGCCGTCGTCCCCTGCCCGACATCCACAGCAACAACGCGGTGGTTCGCGCTTTTGCGGAACGAAATGCCGTCAACACCCCGATCCAAGGCTCGGCCGCCGACATCATCAAAGTGGCCATGATCGAGGTCGCCCGGGAAATGAAAGGCATGCAAAGCAAGCTCATCATGCAGGTGCACGATGAGTTGGTTCTGGAAGTGCCTGAGTCAGAGACCGATCGCGTATCGGAGGCGTTGGCCCAGATGATGTCCT
>JBMZAL010000132.1:0-4109 GCA_049611325.1 Flavobacteriales bacterium | reverse complement strand
CGAGTTGCTGCAAAGCGCTCGCTTTTTTTGTAACTCAAGTTGCACAACGGGGTTTGGATTTTGCCTTCGCCGCTTACCATCTTGGGAACAACTTGGTCCTTCCATCATGACAACCCCTACACCTTCATCTTGGCACGCAGACGCGAAAGAGCGCTTCACAGGCATTTTTGAGCCTGAATTGCTCGACCAGATTTTGTCTGCGGGCCAGCACATGGTGGTTCCCGAAGGCACCATGCTCATGGACGTCGGCCAAACCATGGAAGCCATCCCCCTCCTGCTGGGCGGCGCCATCAAAATCTTGCGTCTCGACCAGGAAGGCGACGAGATCCTTCTGTACTTCTTGGAGTCAGGCGACAGCTGTGCCTTGTCCATGGGGACCTACATGGGCAACGCGAAAAGCAGCATCCGTGCGGTGACCGAGCGACAAACGTCTCTCATCATGATTCCGGTTCACATCGGACAAGAATGGATGAAGCAGTACGACACGTGGTCGTCGTTTGTGCTGCAGAGCTACCAGAGCCGATTGGAAGAGATGCTCGAAGCCATCGATGCGCTCGCGTTCATGGACCTGCCCACCCGGTTGCTCCGTTATTTGACAGACAAGGTGAAGGTGCAAGGTGATTTGAGCTTGAACACCACACACCAAACCATCGCCAACGACCTGCACACCTCACGCGTGGTGGTGTCACGGCTCCTGAAGCAATTTGAACACGAAGGCAAATTGAAGCTCCACCGCAATGCCGTGGAGATGATTGGCTTTTGAGGCAACGCAACCCGCGTCACACCGCTACTTGCCTTAGACGGCTACCTTCGCGCCACACCATCGATTGCAAAGCGTGCGAATTCACGAGTTTTTTCCTGCAGCCACCTGGCTCCCCTCCTACACCAAGTCCGATTGGCGGGGAGACTTGCCCGCTGGATTGACCGTGGGCATCATGCTCATCCCCCAAGGCATGGCCTATGCCATGATTGCAGGGCTCCCTGTGGTGTACGGTCTGTATGCTGCACTGCTCCCCCAAATCGTCTACGGCTTCTTCGGCACGTCGCGCCACCTCGCGGTGGGTCCCGTGGCCATGGACAGTCTGCTCGTGGCCGCGGGCCTCGCCGGCATGGCCGTGGCGGGCTCAGACGACTACATCGCACTCGCCTTGTTGCTGGCCTTCATGATGGGGGCCTTGCAGTTGGGCATGGGTGTGTTGAGGCTGGGGTTTTTGGTCAATTTCCTGTCGCGGCCCGTCATCAATGGCTTCACGAGCGCCGCGGCCTTGATCATTGGCTTGAATCAACTCCCCCATTTCCTGGGTGTCACCAGCGAACGCAGCAACCGGCTTCCGGCGCTGCTTGCAGACCTTGGAGAGGCCTTGCCCCACACCAGCGTCGCTTCGTTGGCTGTGGGAGGATGTGCCATCCTGGCCTTGGCCGCCATGAAGCGATGGGCACCGAAGGTCCCCGCGGCCTTGGCCGTGGTGGTGACGGGCATCCTGACGTCCTGGCTTGTCGGATTTGAGGCCATGGACATTGCCGTGGTCGGTGCGATTCCCGAGGGCCTCCCTTCTTTTGCCCTTCCAGCCTGGAGCATGGCCGATGCCCAACACTTGCTCCCCACCGCGTTGACGCTGTCGCTTGTGGCGTTCATGGAAGCCATCAGCGTCGCCAAGGCCTTGGAAGAGCGCCACCACTATCACGTAGATGCCAATCAAGAATTGCGGGCGCTGGGGTTGACCAACCTGCTCGGCTCCATGTTTCAGAGCTACCCCACCACAGGTGGATTCTCCCGGACGGCGGTCACAGAACAAGCCGGAGGCAAGACCCCTGTGACGGCTTGGATTGCGGCTACGGTCATCGGGCTGACGCTGTTTGCGCTGACCCCGCTCTTTTACCACTTGCCCAACGCTGTGCTTGCCGCCATCGTGATGGTGGCTGTGGCTGGTTTGGTCGACCTGCGTTACCCCTTGACCTTGTGGAAACAGGACCGCGTCGAAGCCGCCATCCTTGCCATCACTGTGCTCGTGACCTTGACGGTCAGCCTGCCCATGGGCATCGGCATGGGCGTGCTGTTGGCCCTGGCGCTCGCCGTCCAACGCATGATGGTGCCGCATGTGGCGGTGCTCGGAAACGTCGAAGGCGTGTACCGAAATGTGGCGCGCTTTCCCCACGCGAAAACAGACCCTGATGTGTTGGTGGTGCGCTACGATGGCGCCTTGAACTTTGCCAACCAAGCGCACTTCAGAAGCACCATGGCCCGTCTCGTCCAAGACAAACGTCCCCACCTTCGTCTGGTCGTGCTCCAAGCCGACACCATGTCTTATTTGGACGCCTCCGCCCGCGCCGCCATGCACCTTCTCATTGAAGAATGGCGAAGCGAGGGGCTCAAATTGTGCCTTGCCGGGGCGATTGGGCCCGTTCGAGATGCCCTTGCCGCCGACGGACTCTTGGACAGCGGCGCGGTCTGTTTTCAGCTCAGTGTCGACGATGCGCTGACAGAATACCGCGCCCCTGGCTCCGTGCCGCAATCGCACCAAGACATGGCACATCAGCACAGCTGAACCCATGCCATCCAGGTTGCACACGTGTGTGACTTGGGTCCACTTCAATGACCGTCTCCCACCCTACTTTTGAATTCGAAATTCACCCCATGGAAGTCAAGCAGATTTACACCGGTTGCCTTGCCCAAGGCGCATACTACATCGAGAGCAATGGAGAAGCCGCCATTGTGGACCCCCTCCGCGAGGTCCAACCCTACCTCGACATGGCCAAGGACCGGGGTGCCACCATCAAATACGTGTTGGAAACGCACTTCCACGCCGACTTTGTATCAGGTCACCTGACCCTTTCTGAGAAGACGGGCGCGCCCATTGTGTTTGGACCCAATGCGGCCCCAGAATTTGAGACCCATATGGCGACCGATGGAGAAAAACTCAAACTCGGCAACGTGGAGATTGAGGTCTTGCACACCCCTGGCCACACCATGGAAAGCACGACCTACTTGCTGCGTGACGAAGCGGGCGAGCCTCACGCCATTTTCTCAGGCGACACCCTGTTCTTGGGTGATGTGGGGCGACCCGATTTGGCCCAAAAAAGCGAGCTCACCATCGAGGACCTCGCAGGGCACCTGTTTGACAGCTTGCGCAACAAGATCATGACCTTGCCCGACGACACCATCGTCTACCCTGGGCACGGTGCGGGATCGGCGTGTGGCAAAAACATGAGCAAGGAAACCGTGGGCACCCTCGGAGACCAAAAAGCGACCAACTACGCCTTGCGGGACGACATGACGCGCGAGGAATTCATTGCCGAGGTGACCGATGGCCTGTTGCCCCCTCCGGGCTACTTCCCCATGAACGTCGCCATGAACAAGAAGGGCTACGACAGCATCGACCATGTCATGCAGCGCGGCACTCGGGCGCTTTCGCCAGACGCCTTTGAGGCGGCTGCCAACGAAACCGATGCGGTGATGCTCGACATCCGCGCCACGCATGAATTTGTGGAATGCCACATCCCACGTTCGACCTTCATTGGCCTCGCTGGAGGATTTGCACCGTGGGTGGGTGCCATGATTGTGGACGTCAAGCAGCCGATTTTGCTCATCGCCAACGAAGACCAAATCGAAGAGGCCATCACCCGCCTTTCTCGCGTGGGCTTCGACAATGTGTTGGGCTATCTCGAGGGCAGCGTGGAAGCTTGGGCCGCGTCTGGAAAGGAAACGGACAGCATTGAAACCGTCGATGCCGAGGCCTTTGCCAGCGTGCTGAAGACCACCCCCGAAGCCAAGGTGGTGGACGTCCGCAAAGACGGAGAATTCCTTGCAGAACACTTGGACGGGGCCATTCATGCCTCCCTGGAATTCTTGGGGAGCAACATGGACCGCATCCCCAAAGACGAGCCCTTCTACCTTCACTGTTTGGGCGGCTACCGCAGCCTGATTGCGCATTCCATGCTCAAGGCACGCGGTTACCACAATGCGATTGACGTGCTCGGGGGATACAAGGCCATTGCCGCAACGGATGCCCCGCGCACCGATTACGTCTGCCCAAGCACCCTGAAATAAGTTTGCGCCCACCTTGGGGAGCACATTTGTTTCTCTAACTTTGCGCCCCCACTTACCCGGG
>JBMZAL010000131.1:0-4134 GCA_049611325.1 Flavobacteriales bacterium | reverse complement strand
TGTACAGGTAATGGAGCATCCGCTCAAAAATGTGGCACACCGGCAAGAAGCTCAGCACGCGGTAGTCCATGTTGGGGTCCACCGCCGGCACGCGAGGCTGGGCGATGAGCACGTTGCTCGCCACGTTGTTGTGGGACAGCATCACGCCCTTGGGAAGGCCCGTCGTTCCCGACGTGTAGATGATGGTTGCGAGCTGTGCAGGGTCCACCGCATCGCGGCGGGCGTCGAGTTCCGCTTGCTGGGCGTCCGAACCGGCCTTGGCGACCTCGGTCCAGTGGCGTGCCCCCTTCACATCCTCAAACGTGAACACTTCTTCCAGTGTTGGGCATTCGGCCTTGACCGCCATGACCTTGTTGTAAAGCTCCTCGCTGCTGACAAAGCAGTACTTCGATTCGCTGTGGTTGAGGATGTACTTGTAATCCTCTTCCGTCATCGTGGGGTAGATCGGAATGTCGATGGCGCCCGCCTGCATGATCGCGTGGTCCATGATGTTCCACTCGCAGCGGTTGTTGTGGCTGATCAAGGCCACTTTCTCCTCGGCCTGAAGCCCCATGGCAATGAGGCCGCGGGACACGGCGTCCATTTCCTCCACAAACTGGGCAGTGGAATAGGTCACGCGGTTGCCGTAGTTGGGCATGGTCATCATCACGTCCAAGGGCTTGGTGGCCAATTGGTAACGTGGGAAATCGAACAGGCGAGTCGGTTGTGTCATGATTCAGGGCTGAGGCGCTTGGCGCCGGTTTGGGGTCCAAAATACACACCCACCCGCGAACGACAAGCCCTGTCGTGAGGTGACCGACGTCTTCAAAGTGCGTGTCCGCAGTGCTTGCAGTATGCAGCGTCGTCGTCGTGGCCCTCTGCACCGCATCCGGGACACGCTTGGGTGTTGGTGTCCACACGCGTCGTGCGGGCGAGCTCGGCGCCCACAATGCCTGTAGGCACAGCCAAGATGGCGTAACCAAGGATCATCATCAGCGAGGCAATGATCTGACCGGGAACCGTTTGGGGAGCGATGTCTCCGTACCCCACGGTGGTCACCGTAACGATGGCCCAATACATGCTCCGAGGGATGCTCGTGAAGCCAGCATCCGCATCTTCCACCATGTACACCAAGGTTCCGAGCAAGGTGACGAGCACCAAAACAGCAGAGAGAAAGACCACGATTTTGCGTTGGCTGGCGCGCAGGGCGTCTTTCAGGATTTGGGCTTCACGAAGGAACCCGACCAATTTCAGCACGCGGAACACCCGCAGCAGCCGCAGCATCCTCACAACCCGCAGGCTGGCTGCACCCGGCAGCAACACTTCCACAAACGTCGGCAGGATGCTCAACAGGTCCACCAGTCCGTAGAAACTGAAGGCGTATTTCAACGGGCGCTTGACCGCAAGGAGACGGAGGACGTATTCGACCGTGAACAGGCCGGTGAAGACGAATTCCAGGGCACGCAATTCTTCCCCATACGCAGCACGAACGGAGGCCACACTTTCGACGAGCACGGCACCGACGCTGAGGAGAATGGCCCAAAGCAGGGCGACGTCGAAGCGTTTCCCCGCGGGGGTGTCCGCTTCAAAAATGACGGTGTGAAGGCGGTGACGCCAAGGGGCGTTCTTGTCTGGAGTGGCCATGTGGGGCAAGATAAAGGAAGCCGAATCAGTCCGTCGGGTGGGTATACATCAGGACGATTTCCATCCAGCCGTCCGGTTCCATCCAATGGTCGGTGTGGGGCGGGATTTGGCAGGTGTCACCCGACACCACCGTCACCCGTTCCTCTCCAACCACAATGGTGCCACTTCCAGAGACGACCCTGCAATGTTCCCACATGTCGTGCCGGTGCGCCCTTCCGTTCCGTTCAAATCCCAAACGCTCCACAAGGGGCTCTTCGCCCCGGGACACCGTGACCTCAAGCCATCCAAACGACGTTTGCCGTCGCTTCGGACGCACCGTGTCACTCATGCTGAATGCGAATTATTTCGCGAAGGTGGGGGCGACCACGAGGTCCTTGGAACCGCGCGTGTGGATGTAGAATCCTTCGCCTGACTTCGCGCCAAGCTTGCCCGCCGTCACCATGTTGACGAGCAGAGGGCAGGGGGCATACTTGTCCTGGCCCAACCCGTCGTGCAACACGCGCAGGATGCTCAGGCACACGTCGAGACCAATAAAGTCTGCGAGCTGAAGCGGCCCCATGGGGTGCGCCATTCCGAGTTTCATCACGGTGTCGATTTCTTCGACGCCCGCCACGCCCTCATGCAGGGTGAGGATGGCCTCATTGATCATCGGCATGAGGATGCGGTTGGCCACAAAGCCAGGGTAGTCGTTCACCTCCACGGGAACCTTGCCAAGCTGGGCACTGAGTTCCATAATCTCCTTGCACGTGGCGTCGCTCGTGGCGTAGCCGCGGATGACTTCCACCAGCTTCATCACGGGCACTGGGTTCATGAAGTGCATGCCAATGACCTTGTCAGGACGACTGGTCGCGGCGGCAATGCGCGTGATGCTGATGGAGCTTGTGTTGGTGGCGAGGATGCAGCCTTCAGGTGCAGCGGCGTCGAGGTCCGCGAAAATCTTCAACTTCAAGTCGACGTTTTCGGTGGCCGCTTCCACCACCAATTCGGCATGGCCCACCGCCGCGGCCAAATCCGTGGAGGTGGTCAACAGAGCGAGGGCCGCGTCTTTGTCCGCCGCAGAGATTTTCTCCTTGGCGACCATGCGGTCCATGTTCTTGCCGATGGTGGCCAAGGCGCGCTCCAGGGCGTCTGCCGAACGGTCCATCATGACCACATCGTGGCCGGACTGCGCAAAGACGTGGGCAATGCCGTTGCCCATCGTGCCAGCCCCAATCACTGTGACCTTCATGATCAGGCCTCTTTTTTCTTGGTCGCCTTCTTGGCCGCAGGCTTTTTGGCCGCGGTCTTCTTCGCAGGCTTCTTCTCGGCCTTGGCTTCCTTCTTGGGTGTTTCTTCCGCAGGCGCTTCCTCCGGCTTCTCAGGGGCTTCGAGTGGGAAGGCACCTTTGCTCACGAGCAGATTGTACCACTGCACGAGCTTCTTCAAATCGCTTTGGTACACGCGGTCGTGGTCGAGCTCGGGGACAATGCCGTCGACGAAGTCACGAATGGTCTGCGCAGCGTCCTTGTGAGAGGGGCCTTCGGCGCCTTTTTGGGTGTCGTGCATGCGGTTGAGGATGTCCAACAGGGGCACATCGTCATCGTGGGTGTACATGGTGATGTCTGCGAGGTTGCTGACGCGGGCGGTGCCGGGCACGCTTGAGCGTTTGCCGTCCACCATGCTTTCCACCACGATGCTGGCGCTTCCGGAGGCCAACACTTGATACAGGCCAGGCTTGCCGGCCACTGCGAGAATGTCTGTGATCTTCATTGCGTTGCGAAAGTACGCAAGGACCGCCCTCAAAGGCCGGGGCAAGCCGGAAGTTGGGCGAGGGGGGAAGCGTGCCCCTCGTCGTCCAGCCCAAACGCCGCGTGCTTCAATCCATTGGTCACCAGCAAGACGGGGACGCGGAGCACCAAGTTGTAGCGTGCCGCCTGTGACACAGCATCCTGATTGAGTGCCACGTTGGGCGCCTTGCACTCCACGAGGATCCGCGGGGTGCCGTCCGGGGTGAACGCCACAATGTCGGCACGGCGCGACATGCCATTGAGCGTCAATTGATGCTCCACCGACATGCATCCCAACGGGTAGCCAAGGACGGCATTCAAATGGTGAATGACATGCTGGCGCACCCACTCCTCCGGCTCCAACACCAACCACTTCTTTCGGGCGAGGCACAGGACCTCCATCTTGCCTTTGTTGGGCTGTCTTGTTTGGAGCGGCGCGGCCGGCCACTTCAGCGAAGGCGTTGGGGAATCCATGCCACGAATCTACTTCTCAAGGCAGTACCTTCGCGGACATGCCGCATCGCCAAATCGTACGCAACATCACCTCGGGGAAGCTCTCCCCGATTTACGTGTTGCACGGCGAGGAGCCCTTCTTCATCACGGAAATCGTGCAGTCGCTGTTGGACACGGTGGTTGACGAGGGATTCAAGGATTTCAACGAGACCGTGCTCTACGGACGAGATACGGACGTGGATGAAGTTCTCGCGGCGGCCCGTCGCTTTCCCATGATGGCCGACCGTCAGTT
>JBMZAL010000130.1:0-4165 GCA_049611325.1 Flavobacteriales bacterium | reverse complement strand
ACGGCACATGGCTAAGCGAAATCATGTTGCAACAAACCCGCGTCGAAACCGGCATTCCGAAATGGCATGCCTTTCGGGAACGCTTTCCGGACGTGCAAACTTTGGCCCTTGCCTCTGAAGAAGAGGTGATGAAATCGTGGGAAGGTCTGGGGTACTACCGACGCGCCCGACTGCTCCACAAAGCGGCCAAGGCCATTCACGAAGCAGGCGCGTTTCCCGACTCGCATGCCGGATGGCTTGCGCTCCCAGGCATCGGCCCCTACACTGCCGCCGCCATCGCGTCCATTGGCCTAGGTGAGGCTGTGGCCGCGGTGGACGGCAACGTCCAGCGCGTCCTTTCTCGCTGGGCCGGCATCGAAGATCCCGTCGATGCGAAGCCCGGGGCGGCGCGCATCCAAGCCGTGGCCGACGCCTGGCTCGACACCCAACACGCCGGCGACCACAACCAAGCCGTCATGGAACTCGGTGCGCTCGTCTGCGCACCCCGAAACCCCTCGTGCGAGACATGCCCCCTCTCGGACACGTGTCATGCAGCAGGCAACCCTGCCTTGTGGAGCCGCTTGCCCGTCAAAACGCCGAAGAAAAAGCCCCAAGCCTGGGACTTGACATGGCATGTGGTCACCCACCGCGACCGTGTTGCGGTGGTGCAGCGGCCAGAAACCGGCGTTTGGGCCACCATGTGGTGCTTCCCCGAAACCCCACCACCCGCCACCTTCGCCGAGGTGGGGAACTTGTGTGAACCGGTCACCCACATCCTCACCCACAAACGCATCACGGCCACCTTCACGCTCTGGCAAGCCCCCGAACCTGACGCACTCGATGCCTTTTCACGCAAGCACGGCGGGGAGTTGGTGACGTGGCCTGAATTCGAAGCCCGTGCAAGGCCTCGGTTGTTGACCAAAGTGTGGGATGTTTTGTTGCGTGCCCATGCCGGCGGGGAAGTGGAGTGAGTGCTGTACCTTCGGGGCATGGCAGGCATCAACAAAGTCATCCTCGTAGGCAACCTGGGTCAGAACCCAGAGCTGCGCTACACCCCCAACGGAATCGCGGTGTGCACCTTGCGCATCGCCACGTCTGAATCGTACACCGACCGGGCATCCGGGGAGCGCATCACCAACACCGAATGGCACAACGTGGTGCTCTGGCGCGGACTTGCGGAGACCGCAGGCAAGTACCTCAAGACTGGATCGCAGTGCTACATCGAAGGCAAGTTGAAGACCCGCCAGTGGCAAGACCAACAGGGTCAAAATCGGTACACCACAGAGGTGGTCGCCGACGTGATGCAATTGTTGGGGCCCGCTCCTGGTCGTGACAACAGCCAAGGCGCCCACGCCGCGCAAGCCGCGCAGCCGGAAGCGCAACCGGCGGTCCAACCCGCAGCTCAACCAGCAGCACAGCCCGCGGCCCAACCAGCCGCACAGCCTGTCGCCCAAGCCTCTAAAGACGCGGACGATCTCCCGTTCTAACCGATTGTTCCCCGCGTGACGCCTGAGGCTACGTCCTTGATGGACCATTGGATGAGTTTGGTCGTGGTGGCCGTGCTCTTGGTGGTTTCTGCCCTGGTATCAGGGTCAGAGGTGGCGTTTTTCAGTTTGTCTCCCCAAACGCTCAGCGACCTCGAAGAGGAAGAATCTTCTCGCGCACAGCGCGTCCTCGACCTCATGCGAACCCCCAACACCACGGAGGGGCCACGCAACCTGCTGGGGACCATTTTGGTGGTCAACAACCTCGTGAACATCTCCATCGTGCTCATTGCCACGGTGGTTGCGGAAGACCTGTTCCCAAGCGACACCTTGCCGCCTTGGATCAACACGCTCATCCACGTGGTGGGCGTCACCTTCCTGTTGGTGCTCTTCGGCGAAGTCATTCCCAAGATTTATGCGACCTCGTTTGGGGTGCGGTTGGCCAAATTCACCGCAGTACCCTTGGGCGTCCTCCAAGGAATGTTGCGGCCCGCTTGGCTGCCACTCGTGCGCATGGGACGATGGATGGACGACAAGCTCGAGCCGCCTGCCCGGGAATTGAGTGTGGAAGACCTTGAACAAGCCTTGGAATTGACCGACAACGCCGAGCGCTCCGAAGACGAGCAACGCATTCTGGAGGGCATTGTCAACTTCGGATCCAAGGACGCCAAACAGGTGATGACCCCGCGGATGGACATCAGCACTTTTTGCAAGGAAGACACCTGGGCGCACGTTCGGGCCACCATCGTGGCTTCGGGCTTCAGTCGCATTCCTGTTCACGAAGGATCTGCAGACCAAATCGTGGGCATCCTCCACGTGAAAGATTTGCTGCCCACCCTTCACCAAGACAACCTCAATTGGACGTCTGTGCTGCGCAGCCCGATGTACATCCCGGAGGGCAAAAAAATCGACGACCTCCTTCGCGAATTCCAGGCCAAGAAGGTCCACATGGCCATCGTGGTGGACGAGTACGGCGGGACCAGTGGACTCGTCACACTGGAAGATGTGCTGGAAGAAATCGTGGGCGAAATCGCCGACGAATTCGACGAGGAAGAGGTGATGCACTCGGTGTTGGACGAACGGACCTTCTTGTTTGAGGCCAAGACGCCCTTGCTGGACGTGTACCGCATTTTGGGCTTGGAGGAGGACAAATGGGAGGCGGCCAAAGGCGAAAGCGACACCCTAGGCGGATTCATGGTCGAACAATCTGAGCGCATGCTGCGCAAAGGAGAGTCTGTCGAATTTGAAAGGGTTCGCCTCATTGTGGATGCAGGAGATGCCAGGCGCATTCACCGCGTGAAAATCGAATTGCCCGCCCTTGAGGAGGGTGATGAACAACCTGAGGAAGCATGAGTGATGTCCGCATGTCTCTCCGCAGCCTGCCTTTGTGGACATGGCTTGTCGGACTCATCCTGCTCGCAGGCGCCGTGGTCTGGTGGATTCAACCTGAAAACCCAGGCGTTCCCAAGCCCCTTGGACAGGTTCGCATCACGCTGCCTGACACGGCCTCCACGATGTATTCCAGCCCGTGCGCGACGTCGTTTCGGGTTCCCAACCACGCCAAAATTGAACGGCAGGCCACCCGCCCCGGAGAAGTGGGATGCTGGTACAACGTGTCCTTCCCAAGGTTCAACGCTCGGCTTCACTGCACGGAAATGCCCGTCGACGGTCGCCTCTCGGCATTGATGAGCGATGCCCAATCCTTGGTGTTTGGGCACGAAGTGGCGGCCTCGGGCATCCGACGTCAAACCCTCGATGTGCCGGGCAAGTCAGGCATGTTGTACATGCTCGAGGGCCCTGTGGCCACGCCCCTGCAGTTCTTTGTCACCGACAGCACCACGCACTTCATGCGCGGGTCGCTCTACTTCAACCACGCGCCCAATCCCGACAGCGTGGCCCCGGTCCTGGACCGCATGGAGGCCGACGTGCGGCGCATCATGGAAACGCTGGTTTGGTCGTGAAACACTGGATTCTCGAGGTCGGCAACACCCGGGCCAAATGGGCTTGCTTCGACGCCCAAGCGGAGCCCTCAGCCTCTCCTGTCGAGGTGCACAGTGCCGCGGCCTCAGACGCCCGCGCCGCCTCCACCTGGCGAGATGCGGTCTGCCCTGAAGACAAGGTCATGGTGACCGGGAGTGGCGACTTGGATCCATGGACTTCTGCGTTCCCTGAAGCCAGCGTCTTGCGTCCGGGGGACCCCACCCCTTTGCCCACAGACGTGACGGCACCTGAAAGACTGGGATTGGACCGGGTGGCGAATGCCTGGGCTGTGCTTCACCACGGCTTTGCCGACGCCACAAGTCATGACGGTTGGTTGATCGTCGATGTGGGCACGTGCATCACCATGGATGTCGTTCACCAAGGCAAGCACCTCGGTGGGAGCATTTCTCCAGGAATCGAGATGCGCATGCGTGCGATGGCGGAAGGGACAGCGCGTTTGCCCCAGCCGGAGTGGCGAACCTCGCAGCCCCATCCCCTTTCTCCGTCGGCCCACATTGGGCGCAACACCGAGGAAGCGCTGCTGCGCGGCGGGCTGGGCGGTGCGGTGGCAGAAATTGAGGGAACCTGGGCGTCTTTGACCCAAGAAATCCCAAACCTGGGTGTTGTGTTGACCGGCGGAGACGCTCCACGCTTGGAACTCCGCAGCATCCTCCCGAAATTCGCCGACGCTCATTTGACCCTCAAGGGTTTCCACGGACTCC
>JBMZAL010000129.1:0-4180 GCA_049611325.1 Flavobacteriales bacterium | reverse complement strand
GAACGCTGGTGTTCCCTGACCAAGAGCACAAATTGGGCGCGTCTTGGTTCCTCGGCTTCGATTTGTCCCGAGAGAGCTACCGCATCCAGCGCGGCGCAGATGACAACCAGACGTTGTCAACCTCCAACAGCGTGTTGCTGCAGTCACGGGAAGAAGCCCGTCTGCTTGCAGGAGCTCAATGGGCCGTTGGCGCGCACATGGCCGTTCGCGTGCACGTGGGCATGGGCGCCGTGCGTGAGCGGTTGTCGTCCCGGTTTGTGGGTGAGGAGGTCAGTTCCCTGCCGATGGCGCGGCCTGGGGGAGTGTCTCTCATTTGGCGTTGGTGAGCTCTGCCGCTTCATCGGCGGTCATGCCTGCCACATCTTCGAAGATGGCCAAGGCTTGAAGCACCGTTTCCACCTTTTCAATTTTCAATCGCAAGCCTCCGTTGCGCTGGTACATGCTGGCATCTTTGGCGTGGTGCTTGAGGTACTCCAAAACGCGTGCAAAGGTGGCGCTTTGGAAGTAGGCGCTGTCCTCATCGGACACAAATGCGGCGATCAACTTTCCGCTTTTCAAGACGAGCTTTTCCATGCCAAGGAGCTGGGCAACCCACCGCAGGCGAATGGTTCCCAACAGCTCTTCCGTTTCATCTGGAAGGGGCCCAAACCGGTCTTCAAGTCGATGCTGGAACCCTAGCAAGTCCGTCGCATTTTTCAAGTTGTCGAGTTCGCGGTACAGCGAAATGCGTTCAGGGATGTCGCTGACGTAATGGTCCGGAATGAGCAAGCTCAGGTCGGTTTCGAGCACCGTCTCCTCCACGAACCTGCCCGACGCCACCTGCTCGGCATCCATGAGGTCCTTGAATTGTTCTTCCTTCAATTCCTTCACCGCCTCGGCCAGGATCCGTTGGTACATGTCGAAGCCAAGGTCGTTGATGAAGCCGCTTTGTTCAGCGCCGAGGAGGTCGCCCGCACCCCGGATGTCGAGGTCGCGCATGGCGATTTGCATGCCGGAACCCAAATCCGAGAACTGCTCGAGTGCCTGAAGCCGTTTCCGTGATTCTGCTGGAAGCGCGCTCAAGGGTGGCGCCATGAGGTAACAAAAGGCTTTGCGGTTGGAGCGCCCGACGCGTCCCCGCAATTGGTGGAGGTCGCTGAGCCCAAACTTGTGTGCCTCGTTGATCAGCATCGTGTTCGCGTTCGAGATGTCGATCCCGCTTTCGATGATGGTGGTCGCCACCAACACGTCGAACGCGCCGTCGATGAAGCGGGCCATGACGTCTTCGAGGTCCTTGCCTTCCATTTGGCCGTGGCCGATGCCAATGCGCGCGTCGGGCACGAGACGCTGGATCATGCCCGCGACCTCCTTGATGTTGCCCACGCGGTTGTGGACGAAGTACGCCTGGCCTCCACGGCTGAGCTCGTAGGCGATGGCATCACGGATCACCTCTTCGTTGAAGCCCGAGATGATGGTGTCGACGGGGTGCCGGTTGGGCGGAGGGGTGCGGATGATGCTCAGGTCGCGCGCGCCCATCAGGGAGAACTGCAGCGTCCGGGGAATCGGCGTGGCCGTGAGGGTCAGGGTGTCGACATTGGCTTTGAGCGTCTTGAGTTTGTCCTTGACGCCCACCCCAAACTTCTGCTCCTCGTCAATCACCAGCAGGCCGAGGTCCTTGAATTTGACGCGCTTGCCGACGAGGGCGTGCGTGCCGATCAAGATGTCCACTTCGCCAGACTCCACGCGCTTCAGGGTCTCGGTCAGCGCTTTGCCCGTCTTGAAGCGGTTGATGTACTCCACGGTGACGGGGAACTCGCGCAAGCGTCGGCTGAAGCTCTTGAAGTGCTGCATCGACAGGATGGTCGTCGGCACGAGCACGGCCACTTGTTTGCCATCGCATGCCGCACGGAAGGCCGCCCGAATGGCGATTTCCGTCTTTCCGAAGCCCACATCCCCGCACACGAGGCGGTCCATGGGCGTGGACTTGAGCATGTCTTCGCGCACAGCTTGGGTCGCGGCGTTTTGGTCGGGGGTGTCTTCGTACATGAAGCTCGCCTCCAACGCGTGCTGCAGGTAGCCGTCTTCCGGATAGGCGTGGCCAGGGGCGGATTTCCGCTTGGCGTAAAGCTGCAGGAGGTCGTAGGCGATCTGCTTGACACGGCCCTTGGTCTTCTGCTTGGTCTTGGCCCAGGTGTTGGTGCCGAGCTTGTTGATTTTGGGCTGGGTGCCTTCCTTGCTGCTGTACTTCGAGATGCGGTGCAGGCTGTGGATGCTCACGTAGAGCACGTCCCCGCCGCGGTAGGTGAGGCGGATGGCCTCTTGCATTTTGCCGTTGACCTCAATCTTGTGAAGTCCGCTGAATTCACCGATGCCGTGGTCGATGTGCACCACGAAGTCGCCCACCTCCAACGCCATGAGCTCTTTGATGGTCAAGGCTTCCTTGTTCTTCCGGAAGCCTTCCTTCAGTCGGAAGCGGTGGTAGCGCTCAAACAGCTGGTGGTCGGTGTAGACCAAAATCTTGAGATCCTTGTCCACAAATCCCTCGCTCAGCTCCATCGGAATGGGCTTGTAGGGCACCGGCTCTTCCCCTTCCTCCAAGCGATCGTGGAAGACGTCGTGCAGGCGCTCAAGCTGGGTCGCTTGGCCGCTGACGACCACGTTGACGTAGCCGCTTTTGTGGTTGGAACGCAGGTTGGACGCGATGAGGTCAAACTGCTTGTTGAACGCCGGCTGCGCAGACATCCCGTACTTGAGAATCATGCGGTTGGGCCATGTGGTGCCGCCGCCAAACTCCACCACGCTGAACGGGTCGAGCAGGCCCTCCAAGGCTTCGCCCGCAAGGAACAATTCGTCGGGCGGGGAGCGCTTGACTTCGCCACTCAACCGGTCGTAGTGGGAGCGGGCGCGCTCCATGGCTTTGTCGAGCCCCGCTTCGCAACGCTTGGCGTCGGCCATCCAGATGACGGCATCTGCAGGGAGAAAGCTGAAGAAGGGTTCGTGGGCGTCGTGCAGCCTCGAATTGCCCACGTTGGGGACGACGGTGGCACGCGTCATTTTGGCCACGCTCAGCTGCGAGGTGGGCTCAAATTTGCGAATCGAGTCCACCTCGTCGCCAAAAAACTCGAGGCGGTAGGGGTGGTCAAAGCTGTAGGAGAAGATGTCGACGATGCCACCGCGCATGCTGTATTGCCCGGGTTCGTAGACGAAGTCCACCTTCTCAAACTCGTAGGCCAACAGCACCTCGTCGAGGAAGTCCATGGTGTAGGACTCGCCGATGGAGATGGTGAAGGTTTGGTCGCTGAGTTCTTTGCGTGTGATGACCTGTTCAGCCAGGGCTTCGGGAAAGGTGACGATGCACAAGCCGTCGCGTCCGCCGTTGATCTCGTTCAGCACCTCGGCCCGCATGGCCACGTTCGCGTTCTCGACGGTGTCTTCCTCGGTATAGGGAACCCGGGCGGAACGGGGGTAAAACAGCACGGGCCGGGTGTCGTCCAACACGGACTGCAAGTCGTTCATGAAATACGCGGCCTGCTCCTTGTCGTCCAGCACAAACAGGTGGTGGCGCGGGTTGGTCCGTTCGTCTTCGTGGCTGAGGAAGCCGGCAATGCTCAACGGAATCGCCGACCCCACAGCGCCGTGCATTTCCACCTTCGCACCCTGTTGCGACACGGCACCGCGCAATCCCGCGTTTCTGGGGTCGCGCACGTAGAATTGAAGAAGGTCCGTGGGCCGCATGAAGCGGCAAAGTTAGGGGACGGGTTCGCCGTCTCGGGCAGAGGGTGACCCATTCGTGACGAACGCGTCCGCGGGGGCCCACCGGCATGCCATCAGGCCTTCCACCAGGTGTTTGGTCCCCACGTAATAGGGGCTACGTTCGTGGAGCGCGACGGGCACCTTGTCCAAGATGCGCCCGTCGTCGTCCACGGCCAACCCGCCGGCCTCTTCGGCAATCCATGCAAGGGGTGCGCACTCGTACAGAAGCCGAAGCTTGCCCTCCGGCTTGTCCGTCGTGGAGGGGTAGAGGTAGATGCCGCCGTGAATGAGGTTGCGGTGGAAGTCCGCGACAAGCGACCCGATGTACCGGCCTCGGAACTGTGCGTCTACCGCTTCACGGCAGCCGTCGATGAAGGCTTGCGTGGCGCGGTTGCTCTTGGCCTTGACGGCGTCGTTGATGCTGTAGGTGGTGCCGCGTGCGGGGAAC
>JBMZAL010000128.1:0-4190 GCA_049611325.1 Flavobacteriales bacterium | reverse complement strand
TTGTCAGCGGTTGGATCGCCTGCAAGTGGATGATTCGGCTGGTGAAGCGCAGCAATTTGGCAGGATTTGGGGCCTACTGCTTGGCCGCGGGCATTCTCGCGCTCATCTTTGGGTAAACCCCAACCGCATGACACCTTCCCGTTTTGCGCCCCTTTTGGTCGCGTATGTCCTCCTGGCCCTGACCGGATGCGTCGACGTGACGTTCCCCGAACCCATGCCGGAAAACCGACGTGAATTGGACCACTTTCCCCCCTCGTGGGAGGGCACTTGGACCTCTCATGTTCAGGGCATTGAGGCTGCGGGGGAGGATGAGATTTTGGTCGTGAAAAAGGACCGCATCCGTGGGCTGGGCAACGACGACGAGATCATCCTTGGACAAGACGCCGTATTGAAGCGCTTGGGACGCAAGCGCATTCTCAGCTTCCCGCAAAAAGACAGCGACCGATACTCGGTGGTGGTGGCCCAGAGACAAGGCGATGCGTTGGAGGTTCGGGCGTTTGACCCCAAACAGGACGGCGCCATTGAATCTTGGGAAGCCGCCATTGGGGTCGACCGCATGTGGCAAGTCCACCGGAAGGACGATCCGGAAAAGCGGCTCAAGGAAGTGCAGTTGAATCCCAAAAACACACGGCAGTTCCGCGCCCTGCTCCGCGAAGGGACCACCGAGTTGGTGACCTACACTCGCGTGACAGACCGCAAGGCCAACGACGCACCCTGACGGGGCCGGTCAGCGCACTTGCGAAAGCGTGCCCTCCAACCGGGCCGACACCGCTTCCCAGTTGACCACGCTCATGAAGGCCTCGATGTAGGCCTTGCGACGGTTTTGGTAATTGAGGTAGTACGCATGCTCCCACACGTCCATGGCGAGAATCGGTGTGCCTGTGCGCTCGACGCATTGCGTCATCAACGGGTTGTCCTGGTTGGGCGTGCTGGTGACTTCCAGCTTGCCCTCGCCGTTGACCATGAGCCATGCCCAGCCACTGCCGAATTGCGTCGCGCCCGCCTTCGCAAAGGCCTCCGCAAACGCCTCGACGCCCCCGAGGTCTCGGGTGATCAATTCCAAGAGGTCCCCCTCCGGTGCTTCCGGCCCGCCGGGGCGCATCACCTCCCAGTAAAGGGTGTGGTTGTAGTGGCCTCCTCCGTTGTTCCGCACGGCCGCGTTGTCGGGCGACACCTCCGCGAGCAGCGATTCCAAACGGCCGTCGCCTAACGTGGACGTGCCGTCAAGGGCGGCATTCAACTTGCGCACGTAGCCCGCGTGATGCTTCCCATGGTGGATTTCCATGGTCGCGGCGTCGATGGCCGGCGCCAGCGCGTCAAACGCAAATCCCAATGCAGGAAGCTTGAACGTTTCAGGTCCAAACGTGGTGGTCGCCGGAGACGATTGGGGGTTTGAAGGCGCACAACCCATCCAAGGCGTGAGCACCAAACCCGCACCAGCCGCACCGGTGACTTTAAGAAACGTTCGCTTGTCCATGAGACAAAGATGAACACGAATGCGTTTCCCCGTAGGGTGTGCACGACAAGGTGTGGACAGAAGGCCACAGACACTTGCGCCTGCACCTCCTTCACAGGCGAATTTTAAACTTCCAGATGCCTTTCTCCTCTTCACTCCCCCTTCGAGGTCGGACGCTGGCCATGATCTTGGCCGTTCCCGTGGCCCTCGGTGTGGCGCTTGCCGCGCTGGCATGGGCGCGCGGTGACGCGTGGAAGGCCCGGGCCGTGGACGCCGTGAATGCCCAGCTTGAGGGCGACCTCCTCGTGAACGACATCACGTTGTCTTGGTGGAACGGGTTTCCGGACATGAGTGTGGATTTGGCCCAAATCGTCGTGACCAACGCCCAAAAAGACACACTCATTCAAGCCGAACGCGTCGGCCTCGAATTGGATGTTTGGAGCCTTCTCAGCGAGACCCCTGACATCCACGCCATCACAATGGAAAATGGTCAACTCCATCTGGCGCAAGACGCCCGGGGAACCTGGAATGTCGAGGCGCTGCTTCGAGACGACGACGCACCCGACCAAACGCCCGCCCTGTCGTTGGCCCAAGTCAAACTCCAAAACATGGCGCTTTCGGTCGGCTTGAAGGAAGACCTTCGCGCCTCCATGCTGGTGCGTCATGGCGCCCTCGAACTGTCGCCTGACCTGAAATCCTTCGCGTGGCGCCTCGAACTGTCCAAAGGCACACTCGACGCGGATGCACTTCCCCAACTTCGGCCCCTGACGGTCTCGACCGAAGGGCGCGTGTCCCAAACGGAGGATGGGCTTTGGGCGCTCTTGGGCGAAGTGGAAACCGGAGACATGGGCTTCGACCTCGCCTTGACCTACAAGGACGGGCGCGATTGGCAGGCCAACATCAAGGCACCCCGCGTCACCCTTCGCGGCGTCGAGCAACTGCTTGACACCCCTCCTTGGAAAGGACAAATCACCTTGGAACACAGCGTTCGCTTGGACATCGACCTCAGCCCTTCCCGCACGCAAGTCGCCTGGTCCACCGAGGCCGACGCCTTCCAATTGGCGCCCTCGTTGACAGGGCTCACCATGGCGGTGCAGGGGGTGTGCTCAGGAAGCGGAGAAATTGTCCATGCACGTGGAGCGTGGAGTTGGGTGGTGAATGACGCCGTCGCAAGCGGATCAGGATGGTCCTTCGAAGGGCGGGTGCAGCCCGCGTCGGCACGCCAAATCCACATTCGAGGTGCGTTGGAGGTCGACGCCTCGACGCCTTGGGAGGCGTGGGCACCCAACCTGTCCCACAACCTGACTTCGATGCTCCCCGTGTCAGGAATCGCCAGGGCCCAAGGCTCGGCCACCTTCGATTGGGGACGCGGCACCATGTCTCCCCTGGGCACTTTGCAGCTGTCCCAAATCACAGGCAAACTCGACGGCCAGCCCTACATGGTCGACGTCGGTGAAATCAGGTTCGACGCCGAGCAATTGTCGGCCGATTCTCTTCACCTGTCGTGGGCCGGTAACGTGGGTGAGGTGGCCGTGCGCGACTTGACGTGGAAGTCCATGTCCGCATCAGGACCGCTGCATGGACATGTTTCTGTGGACGCCTCCTCCATCGATGTCGGTTCCATTTTGTCGTGGTGGGCGCACTTGGACCGCGCGCCTTCTGACCGCGCCCAACTGTTGCCCGCGGGCTCCGAACTCGGTCTCGACGTTCAAAGCGAAACGCTCAACTGGGATGTATTGCAGTGCCGCAACCTGGATGCATCGAGCAAGGTGGAGCACAACCGTTGGAACGTGCTGAGCGCGCGTGTGGATGGCCTGGAAGGCCACGCCCACGTCGAAGGATCTCTGGCGCCGGGGCGCGCCGGGTGGCTGCTGTCCCTCCGTGGCACGGCGGACGACATCTCGCTGCCCAAACTTTTCTCCACCTACAACAACTTCGGACAAAGCTTGATTCGCCACGACCATCTGGGTGGGGCTGTTTCCACTGCCGGAAGCTTGGGCATGTCATGGGGCCTGGACGGATCTTGGCACGCAGAAGACTTCACGGCCAGTCTGCAAACTTCCGTGGCCCACGGACGCTTGACAGGACTTGAGGTGTTTGACGACATCGCCGACTACCTCCAGGGCCACAGGCTCATGGCTCCGCTCGTCGACCCAGACGACCTGCGCGACCGGCTGCGCGACGTGGCGTTTGAGCCCGTGGGACAACGCATCGACGTGCGGGCAGAAGAGGTTTGGCTGCCGATGACCGTCGTTGAATCCTCCGCCATGAATGTGGCCATTGAAGGGGCGTACGACTTTGACTCCAACATCGACTACACCCTCGGGTTTGCACTGCGTGATTTACGCGCAGGGGCCTCAGACGCGTTTGGAGAAATGGAGGACGACGGGTTGGGCAACCAATTCTTCCTGCGCATGTTTGGGGAGGTGGAAGCCCCGGAATACGCCTACGATCGAGAAGCGGCACGGAATCACAGGCGACAAGCCATTCAAGCGGAAAAGGCCCGATTGAAAGAAGCCCTGCGCAACCGGAACGCTGCCCAAGATGAGAACGCTGGTTCTGACCCACAGGTGGACACTCCCAAGCCCCCAAGCTCTGCCGTGTCCGTGCCCCTCGCGGAGCCCGCTGACAAGCCTGTCAACGCACCCAAGGAGCCCGACACGGAGACGCCAGCCGTGGAGCAACCCAAGGACAATCCCTCCCTGTTCAACCGCCGCCGCAAGCCCAAGGACAA
>JBMZAL010000127.1:1673-4277 GCA_049611325.1 Flavobacteriales bacterium | reverse complement strand
CCGGGAGGTGGACGGCCGCGTCCTCATTGGCGGAGGAAGGCACTGGACATACCCGTCGGAAGCGGAACGCGTGGAGCGACTGAAAGCTTGGGCGGTCGAGCACATTGCGGGCGTGTCCCACTTCGAGGTTGAATTCCAATGGCAGGGACATTTGGGCGTGGGGGCCTCGAGAGGGCCTCTCATTGAAGATTTGGGCGATGGACTCTACGCAGGTGTCCGCATGGGCGGCATGGGTGTTGCCATTGGCACGCTGGTCGGAAGAAAACTCGCGGACTTGGTGTAACCTTCTTGGAGAAGTGGACGTAAGGCAATCACAACCCTACTTCCATTCTCATGAAGGAACTGCTTACACTCCCCACTTCACTCCGTTCGGCGGTGTTCATCCTCGCGATGGGCATTTCTGGCTTGGTGGCTGCGCAACCCAGCGTCAGCGTGCTCTCCGGAACGACATACACCAAAGACATGAATGCGGCTTTGAGCCAAGGAGCCTCCTTGAGCCAGCCTGTTGGAAGCATGTTTGCAGTCGATTTGGACTGCATTCGCGCCCAGGCGTTTATGGATGAAGGAATCACTGCGCAGCGTTCCACGATGTCCAGCATCGGAGCCGGCATCCGTTACACGCCGTTGTCGCCAGAGCATCACGCCATTCGCCCTTGGGCTGGCGTGGGATTGAGCTGGAAGACCACCACACGTCACCTCGACGCCCAGACGGCCGATGGCGAAACGTACCACCTGTGGAACGACGGTTTGCTCTACGCCATGGAGCAGCCCATCCCCATGCCGGACGTGGACATGCCTGAGCCTTTGGTTCGTGACAATGTCTACGAGACCATGTTGGATCGCACAAGCCACATGGCCACGCCCTTGCGTGCCGGAGTGGATGTGCAATTGACCCGCCGCGTTCACGCCACCGTGGCCATCACCACCCTTCCCGGTGGAGGCCAAGGATGGACGACCGCCCAAGCCGGCATTGGCTTTCAATTGGGCCGAGGCAAAACCTACCTCAAGACGTTGCTCCCTGACGAGTTCCTGGCCCTCGGTGACGACGCCGACGGCGATGGCGTGAAAGACGTCAAGGACTTGTGTGGCGGCACGGAACCCGGCGCCATCGTCGACAAGTACGGCTGCGCTGTGGACACCGATTTGGACGGCGTTCCCGATCACCGCGACGCTGAAATCAACAGCCCCGACTTGCTCGTCAACGACCAAGGCGTGAGCATTTCACTCGCGGAGTGGAAGGCGTTGTACGCGCCTGAAAAAGGCGACCCCACCACCTTTGCCCAAGACAGTGCCACGGTCATTTCTGAGTTGAACGCTGCCCAAATGGCACAGATGCTCCAGTCCACAGGAAACACCGCCGCCATCACGGAGCAAGAGATGCTCTACGACTTGCGCGAAAAAGTGTACAACCCAGAGATCTCGTACCGCATCCAGTACGGTGCCTACCTCGCAGCATTTGCCCCTTCCACGGACGGATACACCCACGACCGGGTCGAAGCCGTGGCGGGAGATCACGGATTGACCCTCCACGTGGGAACCGCCTACGAGCGCTTGAGCGAAGCCCGCAGTGCCTTGGGTGCTGCCAAGGCAGCCAACCACAGCGATGCCTTTGTCACGGCCTATCACAAAGGGGAACGCATCACCCTCGAAGAGGCGGCCCGCTTGGAAGCCCTTCGTCAGGAAGCGGTGCGTGAAGCCGAAGAAACCTACCGCATGGTGGAAGTCAAGTTCCACGTCCAGCTGGGACGCTACACCGCGGGGGTCCCTGTGGAAGTGCTGAATGCCTTCCTCCAGATGGGACAAATCGAACAGCGCCTCGAAGCCGACGGCACGCACCGCTACTTGACTGCCGGTGTGGGTGCCGAACAAACGGCCCGTGAGCACTTGAAGTCTGCTGTGAACTTGGGCTTCTCAGACGCCTTCCTCGTCGCCGAAATCGACGGCAACCAGACGAGCATCGCAGATGCACGGACCACCTTGAACGAACGCAACAACGCATTGGCTTCCGCGCGCTAAGGCGGAACCTCAACGAGACACTTAACCAATCAGTCCCACAGCAGCCCGTGCCGCCTTGCGGCCATCCATGGCTGCGGAAAGGATGCCACCGGCATATCCTCCTCCCTCGCCGGTGGGATAGAAACGACGGAGACCTGGATGCTGCAAAGTGTCCGGGTCTCTTGGGATTCGGACGGGACTGCTCGTGCGCGATTCCGGCCCCATCACCACTGCATCGCGGTGAACGAAGCCCTTCATCTTCCGGTTGAACGTTTGGAATCCCTCCTGAAGGCTTGAGGCGACCACGGCTGGCAACACCTCATCCAACCTGGCGGGCACCACCCCTGGCAAATACGACGTGGACGGAACGTCGGATGACGGGCGTCCCGCCACGAAATCGGTCAACCGCTGCGCCGGGGCGGCCTGGGTTTGTCCCGCGGCTTCCCAACACGCGCGCTCCACGCTTTCTTGAAAGCGCAATCCGCCCAAGGGGCCTTCAAAGCCCAACGGCTCCCAATCCTCCGGCCCCACCTGAACCACCATGCCCGAGTTGGCGTAGGGGTTGTTTCGCTTGGAAGGCGACCATCCGTTGGTCACAATTTCACCGGG
>JBMZAL010000127.1:0-1663 GCA_049611325.1 Flavobacteriales bacterium | reverse complement strand
AGGAGGCAACCGGTCCTCCACCACCTCACCGTGGTACTGCACCTCGTTCACCCACCCTTGGGGATGTTCCACACGCACGCCGATGGCGAAAGGTTTGGCCTCCACCTCAAGCCCCTTGGCGTGCATCAACTCAAACATGTCTCTGGCGCTGTGGCCTGTGGCCAGTATGACCGCCTCGCCCCGGACCTCGTGGCGCGTTCCGTCGTCCAAAGTCACGGCCTCCACCCCCACACACGTGCCGCGCGATTCGAGCAGGTCCACCACCTTGGTGTTGAACCGCACCTCACCACCCGCGCCTTCAATGGTCTCTCGCATCGCGGTCACCACGGCAGGCAAACGGTTGGTTCCGATGTGCGGATGGGCTTCCACCAAGATGTGGGGGTCTGCCCCGTGCACCACCATCCATTCAAGGGCTTCGCGGATGTCGCCGCGCTTTTTGCTTCGGGTGTACAACTTGCCGTCGCTGTAAGTGCCTGCGCCTCCCTCGCCGAAGCAGTAGTTCGATTCGGGATTCACCTCGTGCTCTCGGTTGAGCTTGGCCAAATCACGTCGCCGCGAACGCACGTCCTTCCCGCGCTCCAGCACGATGGGGCGCACCCCATGCCGCAGGCATTCCAATGCGGCGTACAAGCCCGCCGGACCGGCGCCCACGATGATCACTTCTTGCGCTTCTGATTTGACGTCGGGCCACGTCCAGGGCTGGATTTGGGCCTTGCGAGCGCCTTCATCCCATCCCACCAAAAGCTGTACGCGAACGGGACGCTTTCGGGCATCCCAGCTTTGTCGCAACACGTGCAATTCCGTATCCGGAGCCAATGCAGGACGACGCTCTTTGCGCAACTGGCGTTCGACGGCCGTCCTCACCACCTCGGGTTGAGACACTTCCTCGGGCAACACCCGAACTTGGATTTGTGAAGAAGATGCGTCCATGTGTTGAACGCGAAGGTACCCACTCCACCTACCTTCGTGTGCCATGTCGGAAATGTTCCCGCACAACCCCTTACGCTTTGAGGCTGGAAGCCTGAGCAAGGACGATCAGATCGCGCTGTACGGCAAGCTGTTGCTGCCCCGCATGATTGAGGAGAAAATGATGTCCCAGCTGCGTCAGGGCAAAATCAGCAAGTGGTTCAGCGGCATGGGCCAAGAGGCCATCTCGGTGGGCGTCGCAGCTGCGATGCCCGAGGACAAGTTCATCTTCCCGATGCACCGCAACCTGGGCATCTTCACCACGCGCAACGTTCCCCTCGACCGTCTCTTCTCGCAATTCCAAGGCAAGGACCATGGGTTCACCAAGGGCCGTGACCGCAGCTTTCACTTCGGAAGCCCCGAGCACAAGATTGTGGGCATGATCAGCCACCTGGGACCTCAACTCGGATTGGCGGACGGTGTGGCGCTCTCGGAAAAGCTTGACGGCAGCGGAGGATGTTCCTTCGTATTCACAGGGGACGGCGGTGCCTCGGAAGGCGACTTTCACGAAGCAGTCAACGTCGCAGCCGTGTGGCAGCTTCCTGTCATCATCGGGATTGAAAACAACGCCTGGGGCCTGTCCACCCCGAGCGAACAACAGTTCCGTTGTGCCCACTTTACCGACAAGGCCATTGGGTACGGCATCCCTGAAGAGGACGCCATTCAAGTCGATGGAAATGACCTGTTCGACGTGTAC
>JBMZAL010000126.1:0-4347 GCA_049611325.1 Flavobacteriales bacterium | reverse complement strand
ACCGGCACGCTAGTCCTCGTCGTTGTCGATCACCACGTCGCACGTGGCGCGGCACGGTTCGATGTGGGCCAGGTCCGCAGGACGAACGTGGTGCTTCCATTGGTACTCAACCTCTTCAGGCGCATAGCCACGCACCGTCATGTCGCGGTGCTTGCGGCGCGCCAATCGAACCTCTGGAGAGGCGTCGATGTAAGCCTTGACGTCCGCGAGCTCGGCCACGGCGGGGTAACACAGCACAAACAGGCCCTCGACCACCAACCATTCTCGCGGCTCAATCACCGCCAGCTCGGATTGCATCAAGCTCTTGTTGTACGTGTAGGTCTCGAACGACACCTGTTCGCCCTTGGCGAGCTTCAGCATGTCGGCGTGCAAGGTGGGGTGGTCAATGGCTTCGGGGACGTCGAAATTGGTCTCGCCATTGGCGTCCAAGGGCAGGACATCCTTGGGGCGGTAGTAATCGTCCAAAGACAGCATGGACAGGCGGTCCCCAAAATGATCCTTCAACCCGTTCAACACGGTGCTCTTTCCCGAGCCACTTCCTCCGGTGATGGCCACAATTTTCATGCGCAGGTCGTCTTGGGTTCTGTTTTGAATTGGAGCAACAAGTCCGCCATGGTCCGGTCGTTGGCCAGGCGAGGGACCTTGTTTTGGCCTCCCAGCTTGCCCCGCTTACGCATCGCTTCCGTGAAGGAATCGGAAGACACAGGTGTCACCACCGCAGGGCGCAACACGGCCCCTTGAATCAGGTCCTTGTAGTAGGGGTTTCGGGCTTGCAAGGCGACATCCAGCGTCGCGGCAAAGGCGTCCACATCCTTGGGCATCTCCTCAAAGGCCACCACCCACTCGTGGTACGGAAGGCCTTCTTCCGGCGTGACTTGAGGCGCCACGTGAAACTCGG
Source organism: Flavobacteriales bacterium (assembly GCA_049611325.1). Lineage (GTDB taxonomy): Bacteria > Bacteroidota > Bacteroidia > Flavobacteriales_D > Sanyastnellaceae > UBA11663. The sequence continues at coordinate 3,449 of JBMZAL010000126.1, read as the reverse complement.
TCATAACCCCTCCGTGGGCGGCCACGGCCTCTTGCGCTGCGCCCTCCACCTCTTCGGCAATCACGTGCTCCCCAAAGGCCGACGTGAAATGCTTGATGCGTCCCGTCACGAGCACCCGAGGGGGGTCGTGGGAGACAAATTTGACCGTGTCCCCAATGTCATAGCCCCACAACCCAGCGTTGCTGCTCAACACCACGGCATACTGCACCCCCAGTTCCACCTCGCCCACCGTCAAGCGCGGAGGCGCCTCGTCGAAATAGCGATCCGCGGGAATGAACTCGAAGAAGATGCCGTCGTTCACATTCAACAACATCCCCTCCACCCCGGGCGCATCTTGGTAGGCCAAGAAGCCTTCTGAAGCCGGGTACAATTCCACACGGGGAATGTCAAAGCCCAACAGCTGCCTGAACCGCTCGGCATATGGCCCAAACGCCACCCCGCCATGCACGAACAACGACAGGTTGGGGAACACCTCCTTCACCGTGGCCTTGCCCGTCTGCTCCAACAGACGCTCGAAATACATCTGCACCCACGAAGGAATGCCGCTGACGAGCCGCAGGTCCTCCTGGCAGGTCTCTTCCACCACCGCATCCACCTTGGTCTCCCAGTCTTCAATGCAATTGGTTTCCAACGACGGTAGCCTATTGGCCTGCAGGTAACCGGGCACATGATGCGCCACGATGCCACTCAGCCGGCCCAAATGAATGCCGCCCGAGGTCTTGGCCAACTCGGGACTGCCCTGCAAGAAGATCATCTTGCCGTCGACAAACGACGCATCCCCAGTTCCAGCGATGTGGCCGAGCAACGCGTTGCGGGCGCTGCCGATGTGGTTGGGCATGCTGTCCTTGGTCAAGGGGATGTACTTGGCCCCCGACGTCGTCCCGCTTGTCTTGCAGAAGTACAAGGGCACCCCTGGCCAAACCACATCCTCTTCCCCCTTCACGGCCCGCTCCATGTATCCTCGAAGCCCCTCGTAATCGCGCACTGGCACCCTGGCTTGAAAGTCCGCAACAGAAAGTCCGTCTTTCAGGTCGTGGTCCCGGCCAAACGCCGTGGCCTTGCCCTTGGCCAACAAGGCCCTCAGCACATCCTGTTGCGCCGTCACGGGATCGGACACCGAATTGCGCAGACGCCGCATGGCCCAGCGGGCCAACGGCAGACTCAATGTGGCCTTCCATCCCATGCGGCGAAAATAGCTTGGAAAGCAACAAGGCACCGCCCCGAGGGGCAGTGCCTTGTCCAAGTCGTGTTGTGTCGGTTGACGCCTTACTTGACCGTGAGCTTCTTGGTCGTGCGCAAGCCATCTGCCTTGAGCGTGTAGGTGTACAAACCGCTGGCCCAACCGCTGAGGTTGAGGTCCCACGTGTGCACGCCAGCACCCAAGGTGCCCATGTCGTTGGTGGTGACCAAGCGACCCATGCCGTCACGGACCTCCATGGTCACGTTTCGGCTTTGGCCGAGTTCGAAACGAATCGTGGTCACGCCCGCTGCGGGGTTGGGCATGTTCTGCTCGAGGCGAATGCCGTGGTTGGCTTCCAAGAGCTCCACTGCTTCGCGCTCGCTTGTGATCAAGCGAACCGCAGGCGTGAAGGTTTGGCTGGTGAACCACACGAAGCTTCCGTCTCCGGCCTGGCTGAAGGTGCCTGTGCTGTTGTCAGAGTCGCTGTTGGCCTGTCCCTGCACCGTCAACTCGGTGGCAGACTCGTATTCGCTCATCACCGCGGCGAAGTAATAGTTGCCGCCCACACCAATCTCCCATGTTTCGAGGTCGATGGGGTCGTCAAACTCCAAGTACGTTTCAATTTCTGACGTGCCGTCAGGGTTGCTCCACGCCACGTCGTACACCCAGTACGCCGCGTCAAAGGGGCTGTCTGTGATGCCTACCGAGCCATCAAGGGTATAGAGGCGGGTCTCAAACTCGAGGTCGTCCTCCGCACCGTCAATGGTCAAACCACTGTTGGCACCAAACTTCACCGCGATGCCGTAGGCCACAGAACCTGGGTTGGGGCAAGAGTAGAAGGAGCCCTGACCTGTGGGGTCGAAGAAATCGTCGATGTCGTCGCTCTCACGTGGGCGCAGTTCCGCGTCCAACGCGTTGGTGTCGTCGTGACCGTAGATGTCGTCGGTGTACAACACGTCCTTGGCCAACACGTTGTTGGTCGGCGTCGCGTCTTCCTGTTCCGCAGTCATGGTGATGCGCAAGCTGTAATCTGCCACAGCAGAGGGCTCCCATCCGGTGTACATGTAGAGGGTGTCCTGCGTGTTTGCGGGGCACGTGGGTGCATTCGCAAATGTGAAGACCGTGTCAATCACTTCCGTGGTGCTGTTCACCACCGTTCCGGCGTCGTCGAGCACCTCCACGAGGACTTCGACGTTGAGTTGGTTGTCCGTGCCCACATTGCGGTACATCACGCCCGCCACCATGCCGCCGTCGGCACTGGCAATGGCCTGCTCAAGGGGGGTCAAACGGTATTCCCACACGCTGAAGACGTCGCCGTTCGTGATTTGGGTGATTTCAAGGTCATTCACGATGTCGTTGGACGTCACCGTCACATCGTCGATACCCCAGTAGTAGTGGCTGTATGCGTTGCCTGTTTCAGGGGCTTGACGGTACGCAAAACGCAAGTTGACCGAATCCATGTTGGCAGCCACACAGCTCACGTCCAAGCTCACAGGAAGCGGGTTGGCAGAGGCCGTGTTGGCGGACTCAATGAAGGATCCGTGCGCGTCAAAGGTCGTCCAAGACGTCACGCCATCTTCCGTGGTTCCGACCTCGAGGTACACAGGAGCGTAGGGGTAGCAGCAGTAGCGGAAGTACGACTCCCAGCTCACGATCACAGACGCGTTGTCGGTGAAGTCCAAGGTGGGGCTCGTCAAGGAACCGTCGGTGTCCTGGTAGCCTTCTGCGATGGGCGTGTTGTAGAAATCGCAGTCAAAAATCATCCAACCGTCGTCTGCCGAGGTCGATGCCAAAGCGCCAATGTTGGTGCTGTATTCTCCACCGGGGTGCGCCGTGCCCGTGGGGCTGCCGTCGGCGTACATGCCCTGTCCGCCGGGCATAACCCATGCCCAAAGGCTGTCATTCGCGTTGTCTTCCACGGTCCAAGCGCCGTTGCCGTTGGATCCATCAAATCCATTGGAGAACGATTCCTGGAAGAGGATGGCACCGCCGCCACGGACGCTTTCAAGCGCCGTCACGCCAGCTTTGCGGGAGGCATTCGCTTCCTCCACGGATGCAGGCACGGGCTTCATGGCCTTTTCAAATTGGACGGTTTGCTGGGCAAAAGCAGCCGTCGTGCAGAGCGCAAGCCCTGCCAAGAGAGTCAAATGTTTCATGTTCAGGTGAATCAGTTTTGCGGGGAATTTACAGCCGAAGCCTAGAAGGACCACCATTTCCGACCATCATTTCACCGACGCAAGCGCATGAAAAAAGGGGAGACCCTCGTCTC
>JBMZAL010000125.1:0-4355 GCA_049611325.1 Flavobacteriales bacterium | reverse complement strand
TGCGTGCGGTCCTGCAGAACTGCAAGGCGGCCAACATGCCCAAGGACAACATCGAACGTGCGATCAAGAAGGCCACGGACAAAGACACGTCCGATTACAAGGAGGTGACCTTCGAAGGCTACGGCCCACATGGCATTGCGGTGTACGTCGAAACGGCCACGGACAACAACAACCGCACCGTGGCCAACGTCCGGTCTCATTTCAACCGAGGTGGAGGACAACTTGGGACCACAGGGTCGGTGGAGTTCATGTTCAACCGCATGTGCTTCTTCAACATCCAAGACAACGGTGTGGATTTGGACGATTTGACGCTTGAACTCATCGACGTGGGGGCAGAGGAGGTGGAGCGCGACGAAGAGGCCAACCAAATCATCGTGTCCGCACCCTTCGAGTCCTTTGGAGGACTCCAATCGAAACTTGAGGCAGACGGTTACGAGATTGTGGAATCAGGCCTCGAGCGCGTACCCACGACCACCAAAGCACTCAGCGCCGAGCAGGTGGAAGAGGTGGAAGGGTTGATCGAGCGTCTCGAAGGAGACGACGACGTTCAGGCGGTCTTCCACACCATGGAGCCCGCAGTGGGTTGAGTCTCGAGGGCATTTCACCCAAGCGGTTCCTCCCAAAAGGCGTTTGTCCGCAGAATTGAAACTTTCGTCGGGCTCTTGCGTACCTTCAAGGAATGCGCGCGCAAAGACTTTCAGATTGGACGTCATGGCATGTCAAGCAGTTCACCCCGAGCCTGCTTGTCCTTGCCGTGTTGACGTTGTGTGCACAGCCTACACTGGGGCAGTCTCCCAGTCCAAACCTTGCAGTTGACAACCCTGTTGGCCAAGCCAAAGCTTGGTCAGAATGGATGTCTGGTCCCGACGCGAGTCTCGCAAAGGCCCAGGAGGCCTATGAAAATCAGGCGGAATGGCGCACCGAGTCGCGTTCGTGCGGCGAAAAGGCATTTGCCCGTTGGGCATGGTGGACAGAGGCCCGCGGTGGACTGACCGCTTCGGTTCCGAGAAGCGCTTGGTGGCAAGCGTCTGAAGAATGGAGGCAAACTGCATCAGTTCTTCCGCCTGTGGAGGTTGTCCAATGGCGACATGTGGCTCCACAAAGTGTCCCCACCCATGGCGGGGCAGGGCGCATCAACCGCGTTCGCATCGACCCACATGACGATCAACATTGGTACGCGTGCGCCCCAGCTGGTGGCCTCTGGCATTCCTGGGATGAGGGCCAAACATGGGACGTCTTCGGCGTGGACGTGCTGGCACCCCTGGGGGTGACCGACCTCTGGATTGATCCTGAGGATGCCGACCACCTTTGGCTCGCGACAGGAGATGGGAACGGGGGAGACACATACAGCATCGGCGTCCTTGAAACGACCGACGGTGGCGCCACATGGGCACCACTTGAACTGTCCTTTGAGGTTGAACAAGGCCGAACGATTTATGCCATCCGACCTCATCCCAGCAAGTCAGACACGGTATTTGTAGGAACCGATCTCGGTTTGTTCCGAACCTTGAATGCAGGAACCACGTTCGACCTCGTGCGCCCCGGTGCCGCGAGAGATTTGATTTGGGTCAATGACAGCGTTGCGGTGGCAGGTGTCGAAAACCAAGGGGTGTACCGCACCACAGACTGCGGCGAGAATTGGGAGGCTTGCGAGCTGCCCGAGTCCAACAACAGCGTTGGACGCATTCAGTTGGCAGGACACTCCAATGCGGACGGCATGTCCCCGGATACGATGTACGCGGTGGCCGGCCACTACTTTCAGCAGAATTTCTTGGCTTTTTGGCGCAGTGTGGATGGCGGGCTCACTTGGACGGCAGAAGCCACCCGCGACGATGGGCCCAACCTTCTTGGCTACACGGTCAACGGTGCAGATGGTGCTGGACAAGCGTTTTGGGACTTGTGCATTGCCGTCGATCCAAACCAGGCCAATCACGTGTTGGTCGGGGGTGTCAACCTTTGGGAAACCTCGGACGGCGGGTCGACCTGGAATTGCCCCGTCCATTGGCAAGGAGCATCCGATGCGAAATACGCGCACGCCGACCAGCACAGCATCACAGTGCTTGAGGATGGGCGTATGGTGCTGGGCAACGATGGTGGGGTGTTTCTGTGGGAGGGAGAAGAAGTGACAGACCTCTCTGCAGGTCTCCAAATCACCCAAGGCTACGCCATGGCGGTTCACTCCGGGAAAGCAGGCCATTTGATGGTGGGGACGCAAGACAATGGCACCACATTGATCCAGCCCGACTTCGAGGCACGGGTGCTCGATGGCGATGGTTTTCATGCCTTTTTTGACCCCGAAGTCGAAGGCAGGCTGTACGCATCTGCCTACTATGGGTTGCTCTACCGCAGCGACGACGGAGGAAGAACGATGACCAACATTGCCAACTATTTCCAGGCCGCTGGCCCCAATGAAGTCGGCGCTTGGCAAACTCCTTTCCAGCTTCATCCTGCGGTGCCAGGACGCATTGTGGCTGCCAAGAAATCGCTGCACTTTTCCGATGACGGCGGAAACACATGGACATCTTGGGGAGGCATGGGCACCGTGCGAAGCACGGCCATGGCACTCTCTGCGCTGGATGCCGAGGCCGTTCTGGTGGCCAAGAACAGCCAAGTGTACTGGCGAGACAGTGCATCCACGTCATTCAACCCCATCTCTGGACTGCCTGACGTGGAAGTTGGCGATGTGGCCATTGATGCCCAGGACATCGATGCATGGTGGATTTCATTCGGTGTGTACGACGAGGGGCAGCAGGTTTGGCGAACGGACGACCAAGGAACCACATGGGAAAATGTGAGCGCAGGATTGCCGGCACTTCCCATTCAGGTCTTGACGCAGCTGAACAACGGTTCCTGGGTGTGTGGCTCAGATTTGGGCGTGCACCTGTGGAACGAAGAAACCATGTCATGGTCAAGCCTCGGGACAGGACTCCCACTTACACCCGTGGTGGACATTCAGGAGGATGTCATCTTGAATCGGTTGGTGGTTTCCACCTACGGCCGTGGGGTATGGGCCTGTCCTCTGCCCACCGCACCTGCCATGGCCGGATCAGTGACAGACATTGTGGCGCCTCGTACCCAATGCATGGGCTTGCTTTCGGGCCATCCACGTTTCCATTTCAGCGGAACTCAGGCCTTGGACGGGGTGCACTTTGCGGTGGAAGCAGCGCAAGGGGACATGTTGATTCAGGACACTGTGTGGACTGCGTTTGATGCGCCGCTTGTGCATGGTGACGAGGTCCTGCTCAACGCTTTTCACTTGGAAGTGTCCAATGCCGGGGCCTGGGAGATCTCTGTGCATGCTTGGAGCCCAGAACAAGGAGGTCTTGGCGCCGCATTCTCGACCACTGTTGTGGCATCAGGTCTTGGGCACACGTCGACATTGACGTGGTGGGGTGACTGCGAGAACGTGGACATGCGTTGGGAATTGCGCGATGCCACGAGCCAAGACGTCATCCTGCAAAGTGTTCCGCTGTCTGCTGCGGACACCGTGAGTCAAAGTTGGTGCCTTTCCGAAGGGTGCTTTGAATTGGTGTGGAACGATCAGGGCGGAGATGGATTCTCCGGGGCCTATTGTGGCGAACCAGGCGGGTATGCGCTCAAAGGACCCTTTGACGACATCATCTCAGATGCGCAAGGCCTCAACTTTGGTGAAGAACTGGCTGTGTCTTTCTGCGTGGAGGTGCCGTGGTGTTACGCCGATTTCAATGGGGATGGCACGCGCAGTGTGGATGACTTGCTCACCATGCTTTCCAATTTTGGATGTCAAAGCTCTTGCTACGCAGACACCGATCTCGACGACAGCGTAGGTGTGGCCGACTTGATGAACATGCTGTCTGTCTACGGACAGGGTTGCACCATCGATTGACCCTGCAGCGTTTCATGGTTGTCCACGGCGTTTGTGGAAAAGTACAGCCTCTCTTTGGCCACATGGCCTTGCTTCGCTTCAAAGAGACACGCACCTTGGCCACAATTGAATGCACTGGGTTCCTGAGTGGACCGCGTTCGGTTAAGTTTAGTTGTTAGTTAGAGAGGCTTTCGCAACGGCGGGGGCCTCTTTTTTTGGGCATCACCGTGAAGGCGAAGGGGCAAGACCGAGTCGAACGCGTACTTTCGCGCAATGCAAGAATTCAAGGCCACCCATCCTGTTGAGTTGATCGAAGCACTCATGACCCATGTGGGATACGCCACGCGGACGCGGGCACGGAATGCCTTGAAGAGAGGGGAAGTGTTGGTCAATGGACAGGTGGTGTCACGCGGGTCGGATGTCCTCGAGCCTGGGGCACAGGTGTCCATCCTCTCGAAAGAGGAGATGGCCAAACGCAGCCGAACGGGTGGAGCCCAATCAAAGGACAGCA
>JBMZAL010000124.1:0-4426 GCA_049611325.1 Flavobacteriales bacterium | reverse complement strand
CGGGAGGATTTCCACGTTTTGGGCCGACTGCAATTCCAAGGTCCGTTGGCAGAACCCCCCGGTTTCCATTTCCAGGGTGATGGGGTAGCTCCCTGGCGACACGTAGGTATGACTGGTGCTCACGGCACTCGAAGAGGTCCCGTCTCCAAAGTGCCAAGTGTATGTCGTGGCCGTCTCGGTGGTGCTGAGGTTGTCAAAACTCACCGCATGGGGTGGGCATCCCGTCCAGGGACCTGCCGCAAAGTCGATGGCCGGTTCTTCAATGGCCGTCACCTGCGCCGTGAACGATTGAATGCATCCGGTCAGTCCGGGCACACTGGCCGTCAACGTCACGTCGTACGTACCCGGCTCGGCATACATCAATCCCAACACGTCGGCTTCTTCCACGTTGCTGTATGCCGTGGCTCCTCCAAAATCCCATTCGTACGCCGTGTTTTCATCGGAAGAGGCGGTGCCACTGAACGTGAAGAAGTGGTCGTCAAAACAGTTGGGATCAGGCGTTTCAAAGTCAGGTTCGAGCAAGAACTGAATCTCCACTTGGGCGGTGGCCACATCGGGACACGTGAAGTCGGCAGCGGCGGTCAAGCTGATCTCGTAAATGCCCGTGTCGGGAAAGGTGTAGGTGGGATTGGGGTCGGTACTTGTCCCGGCAGGAATGCCTCCTTGGCCATCTCCAAAGTCCCAATAGTATGCATCGGCGTCCGTCGAAAGGTTGTTGAAGTCGAAGGTGAGTCCAGTGCAAAACTGGTATTGGTCTTCCACCGAGGCCTGGGGCTCAGGGGGCGCGGTCCACGTGAACGCGGCATCCGAGGTGCAACCGTGGTTGTTGACGCTGACGGTGACGTCCCACGTGTTGGCGTTCCCAAAGGAAATGCCTCCTGGACTAGGGATGTCTGCCAAATTGGGGGTTCCCGTTCCGAAATCCCAAAGCATCGAGGCGTTCCCATCGATGTTGCCTTCCACGGCGAAGTCAAACACCTCCACGTCCTCCTCGCAGGTGAATCCGTCCACCACAATGGCTGGCTCCAACGGCTGCCAGACTTGGTACAACGCCTCGGACGTGTCTGCGCAGGGCCATCCGGGATTGACCACGAGCGACACCGAGTAATCCCCAGGCTCAGGCCATGTGTACGTGGGCTCAAATTCCGTGCTCACGTCCGTGGTGATGCCCGGCACCCCAAAGTCCCATTCGTAGCTCGATCCGTTCACCGAGTTGTTGTCGAGGGTAATGGTCTCCCCGATGCACAATTGTGCTGGCACTTGCTCCGCAACCACGGACTGAATGTTGGGGTCGCACAAGGTCACGTTGAACTGAAAATCCCGCATTGTGGTGCTCAGCAAGACGCCGTCGCGAAATTCCGACACACAGATGGCTATGGCGTATTGACCAGGTGCCGTTGGAAAGCCTGTGATGACACCTGTAACAGGGTCAATGCTCATGGCAGGATCTGAGGTGATGGGGTAGGTCCCACTGAACCCGCCAATGTATTCCACCTCGAAGTAAGGTGGAGCTGCGGGTGGGTTGGGCACGGGGCTGTCGACACCGTTGCCGCCACCCGTGCCACCGCCGTCAAACGGGGCGCAGAATGAATACGACAATTCGTCGCCGTCGGAGTCAATGGCGCTGTGGTCCCAGCTGAAATCGAAGTTGGCACAAACGGCCACCGGTGGCAATTCCTGAAACACCGGCGAACTGTTCTGTGGCGCAGTGGCTCCTGCCATGGTTCCTGGGACATGTGTGACAAACGTGGCACCAGGGTTCTCTGTGCCTCCGAAGTTCTGCAGGTTGCTGATCGAGGGGTTTCGGCAACAGCGCTGCCACACCAAATCCCAGCCATACGGGTTGGGCGGCAGGGTCACTTGGGTGGAGTAAATCGCTTCCTCAATGCACAAATCCGGAGGTGGCGTTCCACACGGATTGCCCAGCACGACGGGGACACTCGAAATGTTGCTGAACGACAAAGGAATGGTCAGCACGTCGTTGAAGCCGATGTTCCCGTTGCCATCCCACATTCCAATGTAGACTTGGTCGTCAAACCCTGTCCCCAAGGTATTGGCGGGACCACAATCCCGATACACCTTGAGCGTGACGAGGTAGTTGTTGCCTCCCAGGTGGGTGTAAAAAATCTCTCCACCCACAAGGTGGGTGGCATGGGCAGACCACGACCAAAGGCAAAGCATGGCCAATGTGCCCGCCCGAAGCAGATTTCGCAACACCTCATGGTAGAACCTCTGATTCATGTCAATGGCCATGCGTGAACGCATGCAAGACTTGTAACGTCGGAAAGTGCCAAAAGGTTGACCTCATCGTGCACGAAAAACATGCAGGCTGCCGTGGTCACGGACACCATCCGCACGAATAAGTACCCATTGGTAGTGACCGTCCGGCACGTCGTCGCCATTCATGTACCGCCCGTCCCACACCAACTCAGGCTCATCGTCTTGCAAGGTTTCGTCGTGCCAAACCTCCACGCCGTATCGGTTGAAGATGAGGAGTTTGGACCCCATCATTCCGGTCAGTCCACGAACCCTGAAGAGGTTGTTTCCCGTGACATTGTCTGGGGTGAACACGTTGGGGATTTCACAATCCCTGACGCGGATCACACTCTCGGTTGCAAAGCCACAGGTGTCGATGAGGGTCAGAATTTCCTCCCACGCCACAGGCGTGTCCAGCGCCTCAAGGTCGGTCAGTCGCCAATGTCCGTCCTCAGGAACCGCGAACGCGTGCAAGGGCATCCCGCTTTCCGTGGTGTTCAAAATGGAAACGCCGCCATACAGCACGTCGGAGACTGGAATGCCGTCGTTGTGCATGGGGAACTCGATGATTTCGAGCGGGCAGAGCTCGTCGTCAAAGGCCACGGGATGCAGCACTTCAATGGGGTGTGCGATTGATTTGCCGCATTGGTCTTCAATCACCAACTCCACCAGGGTGGCTGGAGGCAATTGTCCTTGCCCATCGAGCATGTTGAACAAGGAATCGAATTGAACTGTCCAATCCGCAGCGGACTGTGCGGCGTTGTTCCAGGCACGACCATCCCAAGTGTAGATGAATGGCCCGTATCCCGTGACGTTGCTGTAGCCCAACGTTTGGGTGCCATCGAGATCAATGCAACCCAGCGCGGTCGGGGTGGCCTCAATCGGGATGGGGTCCACAATGACCACGTTGGCCAGGGTCGTGGAGACTTGGTCACACGCGTTCACGTACTCGCATTCGATGACGAGGTGCTCCACGCCTTCGTCAAAACCGTCGTCAATCAAGCCCAGTTCGATGGTGCTTGTCGTGGAATCTGCAAGCATGACCACTTGAGAGAAGTATTGGTCGTAGTCCAGCCCCTCAGACGCTGTGCCCGTCAAGGTGAGGTAGGTGGTGTCGAGCAACTCGGCTTCTGACTCCGGGCGCTCGATGGTGAAGCGGGCGTCGTTGCAGCCTTCCATCACGACGGCATCCACCACCATGGACGTCCCATCCACGTCGATTGTGATGTCGTTGTCGGCAATCCACGCGGCCATGGGGAAAGTCTCTCCGTTGCCGTAGGTCAGCACATCTGGAAGTCCAACGGCCTCTTGGTACGGCACGAGAACCTCAATGCCTGCAGAGGCAAAGGGGACCGCATCGGCTTCCAATTCAAATTCCGTGGGCTCGCACAACGTCACGTTGAATTGAAAATCTCGCGTGACGGTGCTCAGGAGCACCCCGTCACGGTATTCCTCCACACAAATGCCGATGGCGTATTGTCCTGTTGCAGTTGGGGTGCAGGTCAATTCTCCCGTGACGGGGTCGATGGCCAGCTGTGGATCGGCCGTCATGGGGTTGTCCCAGGAGAATCCTGCGAGGTAGGGGACAGCGACGTAGGGCGGCGTGGAAGGAGGGTTGGGGATGGCGTTGACGGCGTCGCCCCCTTGCTTGGGCGGACACAACGAATACACCAAGTCATCTCCATCGGGATCAAGTGCAGCGTGGTCCCAAACAAACGGCAAGTCGGTGCACATGGCCACAGGCGGAAGCTCCTGAAATTCTGGACTGCTGTTGCTTTCGGTGGTGATGTCCGTGCCTGGGATATGCACTTGCAGGGTCATGCCGGCATTTTCCACCCCTCCAAAATTGTCCAAGTTGACAATGGTGGGGTTGCGACAGCATCGTTGGTACACCAAATCCCAGCCGTATGCATTTGGAGGCAGCGTGACCACAGTCGTGTAGATGGCTTGCTCAATGCACAAGTCTGGGGGAGGCGTGCCACAGGGGTTGCCCATTTCCACGGGGACTGCGGAGACGTTGGCGGCCAGAAGGGGAATCAAGATCACGTCGCCGAATTCAATGGTCCCTGTGCCGTCCCACAATCCAATGGCCACGTTGTCGTCAAAGAGGGTGCCATTGGTGTTGGCGGGGCTGCAGTCTCGGTAAATCTTCAGGGTGATTTCGTATTGG
>JBMZAL010000123.1:2342-4428 GCA_049611325.1 Flavobacteriales bacterium | reverse complement strand
TTTGTCATTGGCCGCGTGCAGGGCAAAACCGTGGGCGGAGGTGTCGGACTGGCGGCTGCCGTGGACCATTGCTTCGCCACCAAGTTTGCCGCTGTCAAACTCTCGGAGCTCGCTGTGGGCATTGGTCCCTTTGTGGTCGGGCCTGCAGTGGAACGGAAATTGGGGGTGTCCGGCATGGGCACGCTTGCCGTCGATGCCCGCACCTTCAAGTCGGCCCAATGGGCTGCCGATCACGGATTGTACGCCGAGGTGTTCGACTCCGCCGAAGAGATGGATGGTGCCGTGGACCGCCTGGCTGGTGAATTGGCCTCAAGCAACCCTGAAGCCATGACCCACCTCAAGCGCGTGCTTTGGCAAGGCACCGAACATTGGGATGAACTCCTCACGGAACGGGCAGCCATTTCAGGCAAGCTCGTCCTCAGCGATTTCACGCGAAACGCCATTGCGGCGTTCAAGGCCTAACGACCTCGCCCCTCTCTCCAAAGAAAAACCCCAGCCTCTCGGCCGGGGTCTTTTTTTGGTTGAATCAGGTAGAATGCGTTCCGCCATCGTAAGCATCAATGTTGAACCACAAGTGGTGCATGCCCCACGCCTTGCGCAGTCGCCACTTGGACGTGGTACGTTCCGGCGGACCAGTTCGACACATCCACGGTGAATGTTCCCGTCCAACGTTCTGCGGTCCGCGACCACATCAATCGGCCAGAAGCATCGTAGATGGACATCACAGCGTCCAGGGTCATCTCATTCATGTCGAGTTGCACCACGTCCCTTGCGGGGTTCGGGTACACCGAGAACGGCACGCCCTCCATGTGGATGACGCTGTACACATCGTCCACCTCGTAGGGGCCGCCTGCGATCTCGCAGCCATTGGCATCCGTCACCAAGACCGTGTATTCGTCCGGAGCTTCGAGCCCATCCACATCTTCTTCGTCGGACAGGAAGACCCCGTCCGAAGTCCATTCAAAGTCGTAAGGCGCAGTGCCCCCAGTGACCGTCAAGTTGATGGCGCCTGTGCCTTGAACTGTGGCATCAGTCACCACCGCACTCAAGGAAAGTGCCTCTGGTTCGTTCACAGTCACCTCGAGACTTCCTGAGCAACCTTGCGCGTCCGAAGCAAACAACACATAGTCACCTGGCGGCAAATCGCCGAACACGCCCGTGCTGTTGATGATGACTTCGGGGCCATCCAAGACAAACTCATAAGGCGCCTCGCCGGTCATCATGACAGCGATGATTTGGCCATTGAGTTCACCGGCGCAAGCAACATCCGTGACTTCGGCCATGACATCCAAGGTGATGCCGTCCTCCACCGTGAAGTTGATGAGTGCCGAACAATCCTGTCCTTGCAACACCTCCACGGTGTAGGTGCCCGCTGAAAGCCCTTCGAACAGCGTCGAGTCTTGGAGGACATCGTCGAGGTAGATCTCAATGCTGTCCGGTGCCGTCACACCGAGAAGCGTCAGTTCAGCCGAGGCATTGTTGTCGCCCGCACACGTAAGCGCCTGCAACACGTCCACAGAGAGGTCGAGGTCGCAGTACTGACAAGAACCGTCTTCCTCCGTGGCGAGGTCGTTGTAGTTGGAAGCTCCCTCATCGGTGCAACCAAGCACTTCCTCCTCGTCACACACCCCATCGGCGTCCACGTCGTTCAGGCAGTTGCCTTCACAATCGAGGTATTCCGATTCCGGGTATGTGCAGGATCCATCGTCCAGATTGGCCGAAGCATCAAAGTTGCACGCCGTGGCGTCGGTGCAGCCCTCAATCACACACTCCAGCCCGATTTCGAAGTCGCCCTCGTCTCCATAAACGCCCATGGCCAAGACAAAGTACTCTTGCCCTTCCACCGTGCTGATTTCCACGGTGCTTGCCACCAAGGTCACAGGACACAAGTCGTCGTAGTTGGGTTCGCTTTGGTCGTCGTTACCAGCCACGCAGGTCAAGTCATTGCAGCCTCCCTCAAAAATGCTGAGGTAGGTGTCAATGGTCGTGCCAGGGTAACACGTCGACACTGTCATTTCATCTCACGTTCCGATGAAAGAGAACCACAACCCCGCCGTGGGATCACTTGCCACACCATCTGCGCATC
>JBMZAL010000123.1:0-2332 GCA_049611325.1 Flavobacteriales bacterium | reverse complement strand
GATGTACGTGTCGATGGTGGTCCCAGGGTAACACGTCGTCACCGTGACATCGAGTCCGGTTCCAATGAAGGAGAACCAAAGACCAGCCGTGGGGTTGTCAAAGGACCCAGCGCAAGACTCCACCTCATCGACCGTGGCACATTCCTCGTTGTTCACGAGCAAGGTCTCACCACAGGTCAGCGTCAACGCACCCTCGCAGTAGTCGTTGGCCTGATCGTCCTGCCCACAGCTTCCGTCGTCTTCTGTCGCTTCAGGGTTGTAGTTGCAGAACTCCTCATCCGTGCAGCCCAAAACTTCGAGCTCATCGCATGTCCCGTCTCCATCGGTGTCCAGCAAACAATTGCCTTGACAGTCGTAGAATTCTTCAGCGTAGTAGCAGTTGCCTGCGTCGTCAGTGTAAATCGGGTCGTAGTTGCATGCCTCAGGATCCGTACATCCAGGGAATTCGATGCAGTCGCACACCCCGTCCTCATCTTGGTCTGACAAGCAGTTGCCTTCGCAGTCGAAGCATGCAAATTCTGGATACGTGCATGACCCATCGTCAAGGGTGGCGTCTCCACTGTAGTTGCATGCCGATTCGTCCGTGCAACCGAGGCAGGATTCGTATTCGCAGCTGCCATCGTCATTGGTGACATTGGCGTCGTAGTTGCAGGCCAATTCATCCATGCAACCGCATACCACGTCTCCGCCTTCGGTGTGGAGTCCCACTCCTTCGAACGGCAAGGCCAAACGATCTGCAGGGTCCACGACACCCGCCGTGAACATCTGCACATTCACCACACCAGACATCACGCCGTCCGTGGTGAATTGACCGATGAGAATCCGCTGTTCTGCACCAGACACAATGTTGGTCGTTCCGGAATCGTTCGTCACGAACATCGCACCTCCGATGCTGTCCTCGATGAGGATGTTCATGCCCGCTTCGAAATTGCTGATCCAGCCGTTGTTCAGGTCGCCAATGGTGCTCGGCGCCACTTCGTTGTCTCCCGCAGGGCCGTCGAGTCCCATGGTGAGCCAACTGTCAAACTCAAGCTCGGGGAATCCGGTGTACAAAAGTGGATTGTTGTTGCTGCCCAAGGATGACCCAAACGGGTGTTGGTAGAAGGACGTCGTCGTCGCAATGGACAACGGCGTTTCGTCATCTCCGTATACCGCACTGATGATGTCGTTGTCGTTGGGGGTGGTGATGTACATCCGATACGTCGTCAGTCCTTCAAGCTCCCCTTCATCGTGCTCGGCATGAACCTCAAGCAAAATGCCATACCCTGATTCGCCTTCGCCAGCGCACGAACAGTAATCGCACTCGCCTTCGTCTGTGGCATCAGAATTGTAATCGCATGCCACGGGATCCATGCAGCCTTCGATCTCGTTTTCGTCGCACACGTCATCTCCATCGGCATCGTTGAGGCACAACCCGTTGCAGTCGTAGAACATGTCGGCGAACACACAGCTGCCGTCGTCCAAGTTGGCCGAGGCGTCGTAGTTGCACGCCTCCATGTCCGTGCAACCTTCAAAGGCCAAGGTCACGGTGATGAGCTGGTTGAACACCGTGGTGTTGCCACAGGCATCGGATGCGGTGTAGATCCGCTCCAACGTCTGCACACCGTCCTCTTCCCCCAAGAGGGTCTCAGCCACCTCGTAGTCGGCGTTGGTGTCGCAGTTGTCAATCACAAATGCTTCGATCGCAGGCACAACCTCTCCAAGGAGCTCATTGACCAGCACAACCTCTTCCGTGGGGTACGCCAACACAGGAGCCACCGTATCCAACACCGTGATGATCAACGTATCCATGATGGCGTTGCCCGACGCATCAATCGCCTGGTACACACGTGGACACGTGTAGCTCTGCAAGCACCCAAACGGGTAATCAAAAGGACCGTCTCCAACCCAAATGACCTCCACAGGTCCGCAATCGTCTGCAGCCAGAGGCGCAGTCTCCTCCACGGTGGGCATCATCTCGTCACACGCGATGGTGTCGTTCGGTGGGAAATACGTCCACACCGGGGCTTCAAGGTCCACACAGTCGTCTTCGTCATCGCAGATGCCGTCGCTGTCCAAATCCTGAAGGCAGTTGCCCACACAATCTTGGAATTCTGAGGGCTGATTGCCCTCGCAATCGCAATCGCCTTCTGGAATGTCTGTGCATCCGCATTCGTAAATCGCGCCTGGTCCGTTGCACACACCGCACGCGTCAAGCTCGCCCACGCAATCGTCAATGTCGTCGCAGATTCCATCCGTGTCGGCGTCCGCTTCACAGCCACCACCACACACGCCAAGGGCATCCAATTGGTTGCCGTCGCAGTCGCAGTCGCCATCAGAAATGTCTGCGCAT
>JBMZAL010000122.1:0-4457 GCA_049611325.1 Flavobacteriales bacterium | reverse complement strand
ACTCGCACTCATGAAATCTCTTTTCCTCTCTCTCGCTGCCATGACCATGTTGGTCGCAGCGCCCGTCCTCGCCCAAGAACAAGCCATCGGCGAGAAGGCACCCATGATCACCGCGCCCTTGATGGGCATCGACGGAAAAGCCAACACCCTGCTCGATTTGAAAGGGGACAACGGTCTTTTGGTCATTTTTTCCTGCAACACCTGCCCTTTTGTGGTGGGAAATGGACACAAAACGGAGGGTTGGGAAGGACGTTACAACGGCCTTGCTGAATTGGCCGAGTCCCTCAACATCGGCATGGTCCTCGTCAACTCCAACGAAGCGAAGCGCGAAGGCGACGACAGCTTGCCCGCCATGAAAAGCCACGCCATGGAGGCGGGTTACACCATGCCTTACGTTGTGGATGAGGGCTCCAAGCTGGCCAACGCCTGTGGCGCACGCACGACGCCCCACGTGTACCTCTACAACAGCAACCTCGAACTCGCCTACCGCGGCTCCATCGACGACAACGTGAACCGCGCGGAAGAAGTGAAAGAGCGCTACTTGGACATGGCGATGCGTCGCATGGCCGAAGGCAAGAAGATCAAGACCACAGAAACCAAAGCTGTGGGTTGTTCGATCAAGCGCGTGCGATGACTTTGGACCTCTGACGAGGACCACCCATCAAAAAACCCCTCAATGATGAGGGGTTTTTTTGTGCCTTACAGCGGGATGTTGCTGTGCTTCTTGCGCGGCATTTTGACCGCTTTGTTCTCCAGCATTTGGTAGGCCTGGATGAGCTTCTCGCGCGTGTCGCGTGGATGCACCACTTCGTCCACGTACCCGCGGCTGGCGGCGTTGTACGGGTGGGCGAACAGTTCCGCGTATTCGGCCTCCTTTTCCGCGAGCTTGGCTGCGGGGTCGTCCGCCGCCGCAATCTCCTTGCGGAAGATGATTTCGGCCGCGCCCTTGGCGCCCATGACCGCAATCTCCGCCGTGGGCCACGCCAACACGAGGTCCGCCCCGATGTGACGTGAATTCATCACATCGTAGGCGCCACCGTAGGCTTTGCGCGTGATGACCGTGATGCGGGGCACCGTGGCTTCGCTAAATGCGTACAAGAGCTTGGCACCGTTGGTGATGATGCCGTTCCACTCCTGGTCGGTGCCCGGCAAGAATCCTGGGACGTCCTCCACGACGAGCAGCGGCACGTTGAAGGCGTCACAAGTCCTTACGAAGCGCGCGGCCTTGGTGGAGGCGTCGTTGTCCAACACGCCGGCGAGGAACGCCGGTTGGTTGGCGACCACACCCACGCTGCGCCCTGCAAGACGCCCAAAGCCCACCACGATGTTTTCCGCAAAGTCCGGCTGCACTTCGAGGAACGAATCGGCGTCGAGGATCTCGCTCACCGCATCCCGAATGTCGTAGGGTTGCTGGGCGCTTTCCGGCACCAAGCTGTCGAGCTTGGGGCGAGACTCGTCTCCGCCCTTGTAGACCAAGCGGGCGGGGTCTTCCTCACAGTTTTGGGGCAAGAAGGACAGGACCTTCTTCGCGTGCTCGATGACAAGGGCTTCGTTCGCCGCCGTGAAATGGGTCACCCCCGATTTGCTCGCGTGGGTGCTCGCCCCCCCGAGTTCTTCAGACGTCACCTCCTCGTGCGTCACCGTCTTCACCACGTTGGGGCCCGTCACAAACATGTACGACGTGCCCTCCGTCATGAAAATGAAGTCGGTGAGTGCAGGCGAATACACCGCCCCCCCGGCACAAGGCCCGAGGATGAGCGACAACTGCGGCACCACGCCGCTGGCCTTCACGTTGCGGTGGAAGATGTCCGCGTAGCCGCCAAGGCTGACCACACCCTCCTGGATGCGCGCACCTCCACTGTCGTTGAGACCGATAACCGGCGCGCCGTTCTCGAGCGCCATGTCCATGACCTTGCAAATCTTTTGGGCGTGGGCCTCGGCCAAGGAACCTCCAAGCACCGTGAAGTCCTGCGAGAAGACGTAGACGAGGCGGCCATTGACCTTGCCGTAGCCCGTCACGACGCCGTCGCCTAGGAATTTCTGCTTGTCCAGCCCAAAATTCGTCGACCGGTGCGTCACCAACTGCCCCATCTCCTGGAACGTACCAGGGTCAAGCAAGAGCTGAAGGCGCTCGCGGGCGGTCAGTTTGCCCTTGCCATGTTGTGCTTCGATGCGCGCTTCTCCACCCCCTTTGAGGGCTTCAGCGCGCATGGCTTCCAAACGTTCCGTGGGATGCTGCATGATGCGAAACTACGCACCTTCCCGTGGCTTACTGCAGGTTTTTCCGCGCGAGGGTCAACGGGTTGAGTTCGCGCAGGTCCAGTTTGAACATCCAACCATCCCAAGGCTGCGCGCCTTGTGCGGGATTGGCCACCCACACCGGGACTTGAATTTCAAGCGGCCCCAGCGGCACAGACACCCCGGCCACCGCGTTGAAGGCGTGGGTCAGGTTTGCCCCGCCCACGTTGTCAAGGCCGTCGTCCCAAGCGCCGGCTGCACCCGCAAAGACTTCAACGCCGATGCCGTGACGGAACCCGCCGCGCACCGACCACAGTCCCGTGGGAGCCACCATGTCCAAGGGCAATCCGCCACGATCGAGGGCCGCCTGGCGTCCGGTCCATCCACCGTCCACACCCGGCATGCCGCCACCTCGGTTGACCAACAACTGATCGGCCAACGGGTCGAAGTGGGCGCCGGTGCCGGCCAGTGCAGTGCCAAAGTCCGGCACGCCGAGGTTGCGGTCGCTCGACCACAATTCGGTGGTGGACGTTTCGACGCTGCTCGACACGCGGGAAGCCCGGGCGTCGATGGACCAGGTGTGCTCCCGACCGGCCCGTGGACGGGTGTAGTCGAGGTGCCACCAGGCGTCCGCAAACAAGTGCCTGACTGGCGCGGCATTCACCAAGAACAGAGGGGGATCTGTCATCGTGGCAAGGCCTGTTGTCGTGAAGCCGTCCGTGGCCACGGTGCCAAGGATCAAGGAGCCGGTTTGGCGAAGGCCAGGCGTGGCAGTCGAGGTTTGGTCTGTACGCACCTCAAGACGAGAAGAACGTCGTTGCAAGCGCACTCCCCCTGAATTGGGCAGGAGCGTGTACACCGCATCCAAGGCCGGGTCCACGAACCCAAACAAGTGGACGCCTTCGTACCGCACGTAGCCCTTCCAGTCCGAGACCGGATTCGCGTTCAACGAGCGCTCCACTTCCCAAGAGGTGCGCGTCAAGAGTTCGCCGTCGTGGTCGCCACTGGTCATTTCAGGCCGCAGTTGGAGGGCCTCCTCGGCACGGAACTGCGAGCTCCGGATGCCCACGTGCCAGTCTTTCTTCCGCCAGTCCAAGCGAAGGATGCCTCCAAAGTCCACCCCCTCAGAACTTGTCGAAAACAGAGGCGTCCATTGGCAGGTGAAATCGCGCGGCGGCAACATGAGGTTGTGAAGCACCACCCCGCCCATCAAGCCGTTGTGCGCATTCCAACCGAGTGCTGGAGCCCAAAACACATGCGTCTTCTCCGGATTCTCCAACCGGGTCAGCATGCGCAACTGCAACGGCTCCACGCCGCCCAACATGCGGGTGTGGCGCACGTTGTTGCTTCGGTCATAGTCCAAGGTCACACGGTCGTGGTCCAAGATCCACCGGTCGACATCCACCTGAGGAACGGGCGCCTCGACCACCTCGCCTGGGGCCATCAAAGGCAGGTCGACCACCGCCACCACCGAATCGCCCACCAAGCCCGACACACGTGCCGAGGAACTGAGCTCGCCCACGTTGCGCACCTTGATGCCTCGGAATGTGGCGGGACCCGACGACTTGGCGTTGACGCTGACCAACTTGAGGTCGTTGCGCTTGGTGGTTTGGATCCAATCTTCAAAGAACCAAGAGAGGTCTTCTCCCGTGGATTTCTCCATGGCCACCTGAAGGTCTTTGGGTGAAGGGTGGCGGAATTTCCACGTGTCGAAATACAGCTGCATCGCCGCATCGAACCGCTCGATGCCCAAGTGCGACTGCAGCATCGCAAACGCTGCAGCCGTCTTCTTGTAAATGATGGCGCCGTAGTTGAGTTGGGTGAGGCTGTTGCTGTGGCATTGGATGGGCTGGTCGGCACCAAATCGCGCGGGGAACAGGTAGCTCAGCTCGTCAATCCACTTGTATTGGAAGTCGTCCAGCTCAAACCGCTTGGACAGGTTGTTCTCTCCCCCGAGCAAGAGGGAAATGTCCTTGTTCTCTCCGTATTTGGTGAGGAGGTAGCGCGTCTCGTTGAAGGAGTTGATGCCCTCGTCCATCCATGCGTTTTCACGCTCGTTGCTGCCGAGGATTCCGTAGAACCAGTTGTGGCCGACCTCGTGGACGATGACGGTTTCAAGGCCCGAGTCGCTGCCGGATCTGCCAATGACCGTCACGTTGGGGTACTCCATGCCGCCGCCTGCCGAAATGGTTCCGTCCACGGCTGTCACCTGGTTGTAG
>JBMZAL010000121.1:0-4529 GCA_049611325.1 Flavobacteriales bacterium | reverse complement strand
CGACGGCGTTTCGCATCGAGACGCCTCCCCAACTCGATGGCTTGGTGCTCGAGGACATTTGGAAAACCGCGCCAAGTGCCACGCATTTCACCCAAAGCCGTCCGTTTCCGCAAAGTGCCCCCACCCACCACACCGAGGTGTGGATTGCCTACGACGACCAAAACCTGTACATCGCTGCACAGATGCATGACACCGCGCCGGATTCCATCCTGCAGCAGTTGAGTGTGCGAGATCAGGTGGAAAACTCGGACGAGTTTGGCATTTGGTTTAGCCCTTACAACGACGGCATCAACTCGGTGGGCTTCAGCACCACGCCACGGGGGGCGCTCAACGATTTCATCATGAATGCCCAAGGGTCGGACGATGCGTGGAATGGGGTTTGGGAGGTGCAAAGCCAAATCCATCCCGGCGGCTGGTCCACGGAGATTCGCGTGCCGTGGAGCCAATTCCGCATGCCCACCCTGCCTGAGGGTGTGGAACAAGAATGGGGCATGAACATTTGGCGTGCCGTGCGCCGTTCGCGGGAAGAAACCGTGTGGAACGCCCTCGACCCCACCATGAACGGCATGGTCAACCAAGGCGGTGTTCTTCGAGGCATCCAAGGCGTAGACACCCCTCCAAGAATCGCCTTGTTCCCCTATGTCAGCGCCTACGCGACGACCGCCGTGGATGATCAAGGCGACCGACAATGGGCTGCGCCAGTCAATGGTGGCCTTGACGCCAAGGTCGGCATCGGCGATGCTTTCACAGTGGACATGACCTTGGTCCCAGACTTTGGCCAGGTGGTCACGGACAACCTCGTGCTCAACCTCAGTCCATATGAGGTTCGCTTTGCTGAAAACCGACCCTTCTTCCTAGAGGGCACCGACCTGTTCAACAAAGGCGGCTTGTTCTACAGCCGACGCGTGGGTTCGGAAGGGCAACTCTTCAATGCCACCAAATTCAGTGGTCGTACGGCCTCGAGCACAGGCATCGGCGTCTTCCAAGCATTCGCACGAGACACCACCGGTGGGAGCAACGCGCTGACCTCTTACAACGTGACCGTGGCAGACCAGAACCTGCCCAACAACGGGTTCATCACCCTGCTCAGCACCAACACCCTCCGTTCTGAGGACGGGCGCGACGCCTACGTGCAAGGCACGGAATACAGCTTTCGCAACAAAGCCAACAGCTGGTCTCTCACCGGAAATGCGGCGAGAAACACCATGGCACAAGGCGACACCTCCTCCCACGATGAAGGGTACCGTTGGGGCATGAATGTGTCCAAAACGTCGGGACAATTGCGAGGCAGTTTGGGACACTACCGCGAGTCAGAGAACTACAATCCCAACGACCTTGGCTACCTGGCTGCGCCCAACGAAATCGTCACGTTTGGCAACGTCGAGTACGGCATCTACCAACCCTTCGGCGCCTTCAACCGCATGTGGTGGTCGCTGGATGCAGAAATCAATCACCTCTTTGCGCCGCGGGCCTACAGCAACACCACATGGGGCGCGGAATGGGCTGCTGTGTCCAAGACCTTTTGGTTCAACAAATTCGAATTGGAAGGACAACCGCGAAGCGGAAAGGACTGGTTTGCATCGCGCTTGGAAGCCATCCCTTTTGAAACCCCTCGATGGACGTCGGCGGAGTTCGTGACGTCCACAGATTACCGGCGTGCCTTTGCTTTGGATGGATTCATCAAGCGCAGGTGGCGGCCCGAATTCCCGGACTGGGATGAATTTTTCCTTCGCCTCGCGCCCCGCCTCCGCTTCAGCGACCAGTTGAGTGCGGACTACGTGTGGAGCTGGCAAGTGCGACAGAGTGAGCGTGGCTGGGCCTCTTTGGAAGAAGATGCCTTTGGAGGGCCTGTGAGTTTGTTTGGGCGCCGTGAGAACACGAGTCACACCCACGTGCTCAATGCGAGTTACATCTTCAACCCCACTTCCAGCTTGTCCGCCCGCATCCGGCACTACTGGAGCGTGGTGGACTACCACCAGTTTTACGAACTGAACGCCGACGGCAGTCTCAATGCAGACACGCCATTCAACGAGCTGCTGCTCGACGAAGCCACGGGCACGTCAGGCCGCGATCTGAACTACAATGCCTGGAGTGTGGACCTCGTCTACCGCTGGATTTTCTCTCCGGGAAGTGAATTGAGTGTGGTGTGGAAGAACACCCTCAACGAGGCAGGCACCAACCTCCCAGAAGGCTATTGGAACAATTGGCAAAGCATGCTGGAGGAAGGATTCACCAACTCCGTCTCCATCCGCGCCCTCTATTTCCTCGATTACAGCTTGATCCAAAACAGACGCTGAACTCGCCCACTTACGGCCAGGTAAGGCTGCGCTCCCAAATCGTCGTGTTGCCTACTTCGTCCGTGACTGTCAGAGTAACGGGACACGCCACGCCCCGAGGGTGGATTCCGTCGGAAGCCTCATACGTGAGCATGTTTCGCTTGGGATCCCAAACTGCCCGAGCCCATTGACCTTGGATGCGCAACTCCACGTCTTCGATTCCAGCCAGCGCGTCCTCGAGGAACCACACCGCGTCGCCTGAAGCGACCAAGGGTGTGCCGCTGTGATATGGAAGCACGCGTGGAGGCACCGTGTCTCGCTCCATCGACCACTCGCCACCGCGAGGCAGATTGACCAACCAATGCCCCCCATGCCATTCCGCGACCACCGCGTCCCCCACTTCCCCGTCGTCCTCGCGTTGTACCGACAGCCATCGGTCTGCAGGCAAGGACGTTCCAGGCAACACCGACCACGCCCCCTCCCACATTTCGGTCGAGGAAGGCACAGGCCATCGCACTTGAATCGCCTTGCGGTAGGGAACATCAATGGGCAACATGTTCAGTTTTCGGCCACCAGAGACGCTGTAAACTCGGACCGTTTGACGTTCGAAAAAAGTTCCTGCCTTCCACGCAAATCCAAACTCGCCGTAAACGTGCCCTCCAGCAAGTGCCGGTTCGACGCTCCACTTGCCATGATCCTGGGCGTCCAGATCGTTGCACCAAGGGTCAGACGGCATCTCTGGCTGTCCACCCACCAACTGCACGTCCATGGAAACCCTGTTGCCCGCCGCATCCGTCGCCTCAATGTGAAGCACGGCGCGCTGCCCGGCATCAAGCTCCACCCAACCCGCACTTACCGGCGTTTCGTAAATGCCCAAGCGGTTGGTTGGAAAGCGATGCAGTCGATGCACTTGGTCGCGAATCGTGGACCAAATCGGATAGAACGCATGGGCATTCATGTCCTTGTTCACCCCAAAATCCAATTCTCCCCAAGACGCGCGGTGCGTCAACAACACCTCCGCCCCCTCTTCCACGACCTTGGCTTCCAGCGTCCTCAAGCCGCAAATGTTGGACGCGCCGTCCAGCAGGTCGTAACCCTCGACTGAGAATCGAACCTTGCTTTTCAGACTCAGTGTGTCTGAAGCGGGCAGGGATACGCGATACCAATCGGTTGCCGACTCCACCCACAGCGCGGGAAGCACAGGTGGGCGGGTGTCCACCTTGTCCAACCACCCGTCAAGGGGATTCAAGGGGTGCTGGTTGGCCGTTGAACGGATTTCAAAATGAAGGTGCGGTCCTCCGCTTCCCCCAGAATTGCCACTCCACCCCAACGTGTCGCCCGCCTGGAAATGCAGTCCTGCGGAAGCGGGAGGAGACGCATCCAACCCCAACGACCGAACCGCGTACGTTCGCTCCACGGCCCAAGACTGGACTTTGGGCGCGAACCGTTGCAAGTGCGCGTACACGGTGGTCACCCCGTCGGGTCCGTCGAGGTACAAGGCATTGCCGTAGCCCCATGGCGACATCTTGATGCGAGACACTTGACCGTCGGTTGCGGCAATCACCACCAAACCCTCACGCCCTTCCGTTTTGAGGTCCACGCCTGTGTGGAAGTGGTTGCCCCGCAACTCGCCAAAATTGCCACTCAGCCTTGGCTCAATGCGAAGCGGGTCGGACCATGCGTGCTGTGCTTTGAACTGCGCGGCAAGTGTTGTTTTTTGGGCCAACACACTTTTTGTGCCGGTTGAAACAACAAAACACAACACACTGACGCACAATTTTTTCCAAAATCTCACCGAAGAGAACACCTCCCAAGTCAGCAGGGCCGCGGATTCAAAACAAATTGCAGTGCGCATGGTGTAAAACTACACGTGCCACCCCCGAGCATGTTGCCCTTCGTCACGTACTTTTGTTCACGAGCTGTTCCCATGTCCAACCCTCAACAACAACTCTCCTCATTGACTGACGCCGTGAGCCGTCTGCTCGACGCATACACGGGTCTGAAGGATCGCAACCGCGAGTTGCAACAGAGACTGGAGGCCACAGAGGAGGCATTGAACAAGGAACGACAGGACAACAGCCACATTCACAATCAATCTTACCCCTCGCCCCAAGGCTCACCCTTGACTGCAAGTGAACTGGACGCGCTGGTGGAAGACATCGACAATTGCATCGCCCTTCTCAAATCCTGAGAACCGACACCATGGAAACACTCGACGTCAAACTTGGAGGACGCTCATATCCCCTCACCCTC
>JBMZAL010000120.1:4349-4574 GCA_049611325.1 Flavobacteriales bacterium | reverse complement strand
CGCATTGTGGCGGTGATGCCTTACTTCGGGTTTGCCCGCCAAGACCGCAAGGACAAACCGCGTGTGGCCATCGGCGCCAAGCTCGTGGCCAACATGCTCATGGCGGCAGGTGTGAACCGCATCATCACGATGGACCTCCACGCCGACCAGATTCAGGGTTTCTTCGAGGTGCCGGTGGACCACTTGTTTGGCTCCACATTGTTCCTCCCTTGGCTGAAAAAGAAC
>JBMZAL010000120.1:0-4339 GCA_049611325.1 Flavobacteriales bacterium | reverse complement strand
CCGGACACAGGCGGCACCAAGCGCGCCAGCACCTACGCCAAGCATTTGGGCGTGGACATGGCCATTTGCTACAAGCAACGCAAGGTGGCCAACCAAGTGGAAAACATGACCGTCATTGGCGATGTGAAAGGCAAAAACGTGGTCATCGTCGACGACATGTGCGACACGGCGGGCACCTTGACAAAGGCGGCTGATTTGATGATGGAGCACGGCGCCTTGAGCGTGCGCGCCATCTGCACCCATCCTGTCTTGAGTGGCCCTGCGTACGAGCGCATCGCCAACAGCTCTCTCCAAGAACTCATCGTGACGGATTCCATTCCATTGCGCACGGACGTCGATACGTCCAAAATCACCGTGCTTCCTGTGCACGACATGTTTGCCCAAACGCTTCAGTGTTTGATGGCCAACAAATCCATCAGTTCTCAATTTACTCTTCAATAAATTTTTCATCATGAAAACTGCATCATTGAGCGGCTCTCTCCGTGAGAGCGTAGGGAAAAAAGATGCCGATGCGCTCCGCGCCAACAACCAGGTTCCTGGGGTGTTGTACGGCGGCGCTGAGCAGATCCACTTCAGCGTGTCTGAGGTTCAACTCAACAAGATTGTCTTCAATCCAGACGTCTTCAAAATCGAGTTGGACATCGACGGCAAGAAGGTGGACTGCATCATTCAGGACATCCAATTCCACCCTGTGACCGACCGCGTCACGCACCTCGACTTCCTCGAAATCCTCCCTGGCAAGCCCGTCAAGGTTGCGCTTCCATTGCGCACGACCGGCCAAGCCATCGGTGTGATGAACGGTGGACGTTTGGAACTGAACTACCGTCGCGTGCCCGTGCGCGGCATCGCGGACCAGCTCCCCGAATGCCTCACGGTGGACATCACGCCTTTGGAGATTGGGGACAACGCCCGTGTGCGTGACCTCGACGTGGAAGGCCTCGACATCCTCCTCAGCGAAAGCGCCCTCCTTGTGGCCTGCAAGCGTACGCGTGCCGCCATGTCTGCCGAATCTGAACTGGAAGGTGAAGAAGGTGCAGCTGAAGGTGCTGAAGGCGAAGGCGGCGGTGAAGCCGAAGGTGGCGAAGGATAATCCCCTCGCTGCATGAAGTACCTCATGGTGGGCCTCGGCAATCCCGGGGCAGAATATGAGGAAACCCGACACAACATCGGGTTCAAGGTGGTGGACTCCCTCGCCCAACGTCTGTCCGGATCTTTCGAGACCGGCAGACTGGGCGAGGTGTCCACCGTCCGTTTTAAGGGACGTCACATTGTGCTTCTCAAGCCCTCCACGTTCATGAACCTGAGCGGCAAGGCCGTGCGGTACTGGATGGATGCGGAGAAGATTCCCTTGGAACGGGTGGTCGTCATCACCGACGACTTGAATTTGCCCTTCGGGACGCTGCGCCTGCGGGCGAAAGGCAGCGACGGGGGCCACAACGGCCTGAAGGACCTCCAACAGGTGTTGGGCACAACAACGTATCCGAGGCTGCGGTTTGGGATTGGGGCAGAATTTGGGAAGGGTCAACAGGTCGATTACGTCCTGGGGAAGTGGAGCGCTGAAGAGCAAGAGCGCATGGACGAGCGCTTGACCAAAGCCTGCGACGCCGTGCTGAACATCACCACCGCGGGCTTGGCCCGGGCGATGAACGCCTACAACGGACAGTGAGCCCCGTTTAGACTTCGTCTTCTTCGTAGAAACGGTTGTTGCCGATGTACGCCACCACGGCGTCGGGCAACAGGAACTGAACATCGTGCCCTGCCATGATCGCGTCCCGCACGTAGGTCGAGCTGATGGCGATGATGGGTGCTTCGTGGACCTCCACATTGTCGTACGCCAACCACTTGGCCGTGGCGGCATCCGAGGCCGACGTCCCCTGCGTCAACCGAGGATAGATCAACATGCGGTGCGACGCCACCAGGGCCTCGTGGTCTTTCCACGTGTGGAACGACTCGAGGTTGTCTTGCCCCATGATGACGCTGAACGCCACGTCGGGATGGGCTTCGCGCAAGTGATGCATCGTGTCGGCCGTGTAGTTGGGCCTGGGCAAATTGAATTCCACGTCGATGGCCTTCAAGTGAGGGTGGTCGGCCAAGGCCAGTCGCGCCATTTGAAGGCGATGTCCCTCAGGAATCATGGAGATCCCCTGCTTGTGGGGGCTGCTCGGGGTCACCACGAACCACACCTCGTCAAGGCCTGCCTGATTGAGCATGTGGTTGGCGATGACCAAGTGCCCCAAGTGAATGGGGTTGAACGACCCAAAATACAGACCGACGCGAAGCGCTTTGGAAGGGGCTTGGGTCGGGTTCATGGCGTCTGTGTGGCGTTCAAATGCTGGGGTCAGAGGTAGGCGCGTTCCAAAAAGTCGCCCACCATGTCCTCGGCTTCTTGCTTGGCGAGCTCGAGGTCGTCGTTGACAAGCCTCAGGTCAAACGCCGGGGCCGCTTCCAGCTCCTGCTGGGCCTTGGCGATGCGCTTTTCGAGCGCGGCCTCGTCTTCGGTCCCACGGCCGCGGAGCCGGTCTTCCAACACGAACAACGAGGGGGGCATGACGAAAATGGACAACGCGCTGTCGCCGAAGACGGCCTTGAGGGTTTGACCTCCCACCACGTCCACGTCGAAGAGCGGGGTGCGGCCGTCGCGCCACAACTTCTCGACCTCGCTGCACAAGGTGCCGTACGACAAGCCTTCGTAGACCTCTTCGTACTCGACGAAGGCGCCATTCTTGACCTTTTCGGCGAAGTCCACGGCAGACAAAAAGTGGTAGTCCTTGCCGTCCACTTCACCTTCGCGGGGACCGCGGGTTGTGGCACTCACGCTGAAACCAAGCGACAACTCCGTCTTGGTCATGAGGTGCCTGACCAACGTGGTCTTGCCGGCACCTGATGGGGCGGAAAAAATGATGGCCAAGCCATCGCCTTGGGGTTTCAAGCCTGCGGGCATGGTTCAGAGGACGTTGAGGACTTGTTCCTTGATTTTCTCGAGCTCGTCCTTCATTTGGACGACGATGCGTTGAAGGTCGGCGTCGTTGGCCTTGCTGCCGAGGGTGTTGATCTCACGTCCCATTTCTTGGGCCACAAACCCGAGCTTTTTCCCTTGGCCGCTGCCCGTCTCCATGATCTCACGGAAGTAGGCGATGTGGGCCGTGAGGCGCGTGCGTTCCTCGCTCACGTCCATCTTCTCGATGTAGTAGAGCACCTCCTGCTCAAAGCGTCCCTCGTCCAACGAGGCGCGGTCGATGGTCTCTTCGAGGTTGGTGCGAATGCGGTCGCGGACGCGCTTGATTCGGGCTTCCAAGAGCGGATCTAGGCCCGATTCGAGGCGTTCGATTTCATCCAAGCGGCCCTTGAAGTCGGCCTCGAGCGAGGCGCCTTCCGTGTTTCGGAACGCGTCGAAGTTGTCTGCCGCCTCCAGCACCAACGCATGAATGCCGGCCCAGGCCTCTTCGTCGAAGGCCTCTTTGGACGTCTGCATGGCATCGGGGAAGCGCACCGCCGTCGACAACAAGTTGCCCGTCGGCTGGCCCGTTTCCTCGGCCAAGGCTTCCAAGTCTTGGACGTACTTCCGGATGACCGGCGCATTGAGTTCGTTGCGCGCCTCGGCGGCATCCGCTTCGAAGTGGATGGCGATGTCGCTCTTTCCGCGCACGATGCGGGCCCCGAGCTCGGTGCGCAAGTCCATTTCTTTTTGCTTCAGCACGGACGGCATCCGCACTTGGAGGTCGAGGTTTTTGCCGTTCAACGAACGGACTTCGACCGTGTATTTCCGGGAACCGACGGCACCTTCCGCCTTTCCATAGCCTGTCATAGAGCGCAGCATGAAGCGAAGATACGCTCTCGAACCGGTGCGCGCTTCCCGTGCCCGCAGGAAGGTCAATGCCCCGCGGCCCCGCGCTACCTTTGCAGCCATGTCGGATCTGAAACGCGTGACCTCCCTCCTCGCTGGAGACATGGCGGCCTTCAAGCCCAAATTCCGGGCGGCCGTCACCACCGACGTCGCCTTGCTGGACACGGTCATGCGCTACATCCTTCGCCGCA
Source organism: Flavobacteriales bacterium (assembly GCA_049611325.1). GTDB lineage: Bacteria > Bacteroidota > Bacteroidia > Flavobacteriales_D > Sanyastnellaceae > UBA11663. The sequence goes on along the minus strand of JBMZAL010000120.1, from coordinate 304 downwards.
AAGGCAAGCAGATGCGGCCCATGTTTGTGTTTCTCAGCGCCCGGCTCCACGGTGGGGTCGATGCGCAGGGTGCCGCCACGGACCGCGCGCACACCGCCGCGGCCCTGATCGAGCTCTTGCACACAGCCACGCTCGTGCACGACGACGTGGTCGACGAAAGCCCCCTTCGCCGCGGCGTGTTCAGCATCCAAGCGCTGTGGAAGAAAAAAGTCGCCGTGCTCGTGGGCGACTACCTGCTGTCGCGCGGCCTTCTCGCCGCGGTCGACGCCGAGGCGTTTGACCTGTTGAAGATCACTTCGCGCGC
>JBMZAL010000119.1:0-4602 GCA_049611325.1 Flavobacteriales bacterium | reverse complement strand
CCACCTGTGCCGTCGCATGCGTCGCAACTGTTGTAGCACACCACGGGCAACGTCGCCGCAGCCGTGATGTCCACAGTGCGATTCACAAATCCGTCAATGGTGGATGTACATGGATCTCCATCTGCAAACTCTTCTTGCGCAGTCCAGCCATCCAGGGTGAACTTGTACTCGTACGTGCCAGGAGCCAAAGAAACGGTGAGGTCGTACACCCCATCGGCGTTTGCGTCGGTCATGGCTGCACACGCCCCGCACCAACCAGTGAATGAGCCGTTCAAATTGACCGTGCCGTACGCACCGGTGTAGTCGTTGAGATCCACCTGAAACGTGACATCCACTTGGTCCGCGGGTGCGGCATCGTTGCATGTGCCATCACACGTGCCATACGCATCGTTGGTCGTCGAATTGGCCTCCGTCGTACGGTTGGCGTACCCGGAGAAATCGGTGACAGGGGCACAGGTCGCGCCGTCCACCATGTCGTTGATCAGGTTTTCCTGATCGTCAAATCCGTTGATGGCGTACTTGTATTCCACCGTGCCGGTCAAATCGGCCACCGTGACGCTGTAAATGCCATCACCATCGTCGTCCGTCATGGTGTTGTAGACGTCATTGGCACACCAGCCGCACCATGGGCCCGTGACAAACACATCCGTAAACCCTTCTGGCGCGCAGGTCATGTCTACGTTAAAGGTGGTTTGGGCGAAAACACTCCCGCCGAACAGCCCCAAGGCTGCAAGCATCAAAAATCTCATGAAAAGTGAATTTTAAGCCTTGGAATTCAAGCAAGGGCGAAGGCTCGCGCCCAAAAGAAGTACAGAGAACATTCCTCTTGCGTACAAGATACACGACCTTTTTGACTTTTTCGGCTTATCTGCTAAACAACTGCACGTTGGCGTGCACAAGGTTGTCATCCTCCACGAGGCTCCGGTGCTTCTCGACACACGCCTCCGACATCGCTTCCCACGTCTCCGCGGGCCACTGGATGGCTTCTTGCATCCGGTCTACCCACAACGCTTTATCCAACGGCTCATCCCATCCCAAATCCGCCTCTGACAACCCCCTCCACGGGGTCTGGTCGCTCAAGAGTGCGGGACGGCCATGGGCCCAAGCCTCCACCACAGCATGGCCAAAATTCTCATGCGTCGTCGGCATCAGCAGGGCATGACTCCGACCCCAAATCTCCCCGAGTTCATGGGGCGGAACAGCACCCACGTGGACAATGTCCAGTCCGGGCTTGGACAAGGACAAGAGGTGTTGCAGATACACCTCATCTTCTGCCGGCCCCACGAGCTCCACCCGCAGGTGCCTGCCTTTCAAGTCGACGCCCTGCAGGGCCTCGAGCGCGAAGTGGAGGTTCTTGATGGGATGGATGCGGCCGAGGGCCAACCAATGCAAGGTCTCCCCGTGTTCCGGGGGCAGACAATGTGAGGAAGGGATGGGCACATTGCTCGCACAATGGATTTCCGCATTCGGAAAGATCCTTCGTACATCCCGCGCTTCGACTTCTGTGCTGGCGTGCCAGCGGACGCCTCGGAACAGACCGAGCAGGCGCGCTGCCAACAAAAAGACCTTTTTTTTGACTGGCTTGATGGCGAGGGCGCCAGCGCCCAACATGCCGCGAGGTGCAAGAACCACGCGGATCCCCAAAGTGCGGGCCGCCCTCAAAGGGTGCAACGCAAACGGAATGCTGAACAGGCTGTTGAGGTAGACCACGTCTGGCGCGGGATTGTCGGGCGTGCTCCGCAACTTCTCGAACCACCATGCGCGGGTGACCTTGGAGCGATACGTGACTTGGATGCCGTCGCGCATGTGGGGGACGTCGGGCTCGACGCCCTCAAGCGGCGATGGGCTTCCAAGGTCGCGGTCGCCGCACACCACTTCGAGGTGGTGGTCGGTTTGGGCGCGAAGCAACTGCATGAGGTTGTGCACACTTCGAATGGGGCCTCCCGCCTTGTACGCAGGCGGATACCACTCCACCACGGCCAAAATCCGCAGCGGACGCTTGCCTTCTGGGGTGGTGTCACTCGAGGCCATGGCGGTCAAGGTAGCCCCCAAGGACGGCAAGAGACCACACCCGGCTCCAAGACCATGTGGTTTCCCCCGCATGGAAGGACCGCTCCATGTCCGCAATCGCATCCGACTGGACCCATGCACGGTCCTTCAAGCTTTGGAGCCCGGCATCGCATACCTCCTTCAGCTCCCCGCGCAGCCAAGATTCCCATGGCAGCACAAACCCCATCTTGGGTCGGTTCACCACGTCGTCGGGCAAGAGGCCATCGAGGGCCTCGACCAACAACCGCTTGGGAGAGGTGGGGAATTTTTGGGCGTCCGGAGAGGCCAGTGCCGCCGCCACCAAACGGTGGTCGAGGAAGGGCACGCGGACTTCCAGCGCGTGGGCCATGCTGAATTGGTCGGCGTCACGCAGCAGGGTGTGACCCATGTACGTGCGCATTTCTGCCAGGCTCACCTGGCTGAGGAACGGAAGGCCAAACGCCTTTTTCCCCGGAGCCAATTCCGCCACCAACCACCGAAAGACCGGATTGGTCAACGGCACGCCCGAGGCCAACATGCGGTGCAAATCGGTGCGCAAAAACATCTGGCGCGACAACGGATACGTGTGCGCCACGTCGAAATAATGTCCTCCGAAAATCTCGGCCTGCTTGCGTGACGTCATGCCAGGACGTGCCGCGACGAGCATCTTGCCGAGAAGGCGGCGCCCGCCCTTGGGCCACGACCCGAGCCAATTGAGTTTGGCCAGGCGCGCACTCCGCTCGAAGACGGGGTAACCGGCAAACAGTTCATCGCCGCCCAGGCCACTCAAGGCCACCTTCACCCCTGCCCGTCGCGTCGCGCCGCTGACCACATAGGTGTTCAGGCCGTCGGCGCTGGGATGATCCATGGCGTCGAGGCCGTGCGGAACCTGCGCCAAGAAATCTTCAGGGGTCAACCGCAACTCATGGTGGTCGGTGCCAAACCGCTTCGCCACGGCACGGGACCACGGGCTCTCGTCCAGCGCCGCTTCGGCAAACGTGACGCTGAACGTGCTGACCGGCTGGGTCGCCACTTCGGACATCAATCCCACCACGGCACTCGAATCGATGCCCCCGGACAAGAACGCACCGTAGGCCACGTCTGACCGCATCCGGAGCGCGACCGAATCGGACAGCAATTCGCGGATGCGGATGCGACGCGCGCGGTCGTCGAGCGCGGGCTCGCCCAGCGCCTCGTCCGCCGGATCCCACCACTGCGCCACCCTGAGGTCCTCGTCTTGGACCACGAGCAAACTGCCAGGCTCCAACAACTGCACGCCGGACACAATGGTCGCGGGCGCATGCACCGTGCCGTACATCCATTGGTCGGCCACCGCCTCCCGGTTGAGCGCGCGACGCACCTTGCCGGAGGCCAGGAGCGCACGGACTTCCGAGGCGAAAAGGAGGGTTCCTTCTGGAGTTTGGTGCCAGTACAGCGGCTTGATGCCCAGCCGGTCCCGCACCAAAATCAAGCGACGTTCCGCCGCACTCCACCAAGCCAACGCAAACATCCCGTTGAACCGCTTCAGCGCGCCTTCCAAACCCCAATGGCGCATCGCGGCAAGCACCACTTCGGTGTCCCCTTGGGTGGAAAAGCGGTGCGCGCCTGCAGTTTCCAATTCGCGACGCAACTCGAGGTAATTGTACACCTCGCCGTTGAACACGAGCACATCGTCGCCAATGCGGAAGGGTTGGTTGGCCCCTTCTCCGGTGTCCAAAATGCTCAACCTGCGGTGACCGAGCACCACGTGCTCCTCGTCAGACCAAATGCCTTCCGCATCGGGTCCGCGGTGGGCGATGTGCGCCACCATGTCTCGCACGCGCGCCGTGGCGTCTGCCAGTCCTTGGAACACCTCAAGTCCGTGGGCCCCTGCAATCCCGCACATCAGCTGCCGCTTTCAGCCGAACCTTTCAATCCGTCCCAACCTTGTGCCTGCAAAGGCACTTCGGGGCCGTTTTTGGTCACGAGCGTGAACGCGTCCGGCGCCGCCACAGCGTGGCCAATGACGCTGAGCTTGGGGTGGTTTCGGACCTTCTCGTAATCGTCTTGCTTGACGGTGAAAAGCAACTCGTAATCCTCGCCACCACTGAGCATGCACAGCGTCGGGTCGAGGTTGAACTCCCGCGCCGTGTCGTACACCTTGGGGTCGATGGGCAGCTTGTCTTCGTACACCTTGAATCCAACGCCCGAGGACGTGCCCAAGTGCATGATTTCGCTCGACAACCCATCGCTGATGTCAATCATGGAGGTCGGCTTCAGGCCGAGATCCGCCATTTCGCGCACCACATCCACCCGCGCTTCGGGCTTCAGTTGACGCTCCAACAAATAGGCGAAATCTTCGAGCTCGGGCTGGGCGGTGGGAGCCGCTTGAAAGACGCTTTTCTCGCGTTCCAAGATTTGGAGTCCCATGTAAGCTGCACCCAAATCCCCGCTCACCACCAAGAGGTCGTCGTCTCCCGAACCATCGCGTCCCACCAAGGCATCCGGCTCGGCAAGGCCCATGGCCGTCACCGACAACGTCAACCCCGAGGGCGAAGATGTCGTGTCGCCTCCCACCAAGTCCACCTTGTAGAC
>JBMZAL010000118.1:0-4617 GCA_049611325.1 Flavobacteriales bacterium | reverse complement strand
CATGAAGGGGCTGGAATCCTTGCCTGAAGTGGCCCGAGCCTTGGGCGAAGCTTTGCCTCATGGCGGTGTGGTGGCGATCCACGGGGCGATGGGCGCCGGGAAAACCACCTTGGTGCGTCAGCTCCTCGCGTCTTGGAATGTGGAGGAGGAAGGGGCGAGTCCGACGTTTGGGCTGGTGCATCACCATGCTGTGCATCGGGAAGGAGGTGTGCAAGAGGTCCGGCACATGGATTTGTACCGTCTGGACAACGAAGAAGAGGCGGAGCGTTCAGGCATCGCAGAAATGCTGACCGACGGGGCGTTGAACCTCGTGGAATGGCCAGAGCGCATCCCCGGCTTGATGCCTGACGACGCGTGGCTGATCGAGATGAAGGTGGAGGCAGACGACAGCCGAACGTGCATTTTGTCGCAGTTGCGAGGTTGATTCTCTTCCGCTTGGCTATTTTGGGGCCGCATGGATTCAGGACGCAAAGCCATCAAGGCCCTCGCCCGAGAGGCGGCACTTCTTCCTCAGGAAGAGTTGTTGCAGGCCAAACAAGGTCACGCTGAGCTCACCATCGGCATTCCCGCGGAGACGAGTCTTCAAGAAAAACGGGTGGCCTTGGTGCCTGAGGCGGTCGCACTCCTCGTGGCCCACGGCCACCAAGTGCTGGTCGAAACTCAAGCGGGTGCCGAAGCCCAATTCTCAGACAACGACTACAGCGAGTCGGGCGCACGCATTGTGTACGACCGTCGACAGGTGTTCCAAGCGAACATCGTGTTGAAGGTGGAGCCCCCTTCGCTGGAAGAGGTCGAGTTGATGGGCATGCGCCAAACCCTCATCAGCGCACTTCAATTGAGCGTTCAAAACGAGGGGTTGCTCGAGGCGTTGAGTGCCAAAAAAACCACGGCCATTGCCTGGGACTTCGTCCAAAACGAAAATGGCATTCAGCCACTCGTTCGGGCCATGGGAGAAATCGCGGGCAACACGGCCATTTTGCTGGCCGGAGAATTGATGGCGAGCAACCGCGGTCAAGGAACGATGCTCGGAGGCGTCAGCGGCGTGCGGCCGAGTGAAGTGGTCATTCTCGGTGCAGGAACGGTGGGGGAATACGCCACCCGCTCCGCCCTCGGCTTGGGCGCCAGCGTCAAGGTCTTCGACAACTCCGTGCACCGACTGATTCGACTCCAAAATGCGGTCGGACAACGGCTCTGGACGTCCACCTTGCAGCCGTCGGTGTTGGAAGAAGCCCTGCGGACGGCAGACGTGGCCATTGGGGCCGTTCGGGGCTCTGGCCCACGCGCACCGATGTTGGTCAGTGAGCCCATGATTGCGGGAATGCGCGAACGGTCCATTGTAGTGGACGTGAGCATTGACCGCGGCGGGGTGTTTGAAACGTCACGGTTGACCAGCCACGAGCGGCCAACTTTCATCGAATGCGGCGTCATCCACTATTGCGTCCCGAACATTCCATCTCGCGTGTCTCGCACGGCGAGCAAGGCGTTGAGCAACATTTTCGCGCCCATGCTCCTCGGCATCGCGGGCGAAGGTGGTGTGGTTCCTGCCATCAAGGACCACAACCTCATTGCCACCGGGGTGTACATGTTCAATGGAACGTTGACGCATGAGGAAATCGCGGCGGAGCGCAACTTGCCTTGGAAGCCCCTCGACCTCTTGGCAGCGACCCTCTGACGGAGTCACGCCCTACGCTTTCAGACTTTCCTTGGACGACTTGCCCGTGAGGGTGGCCTTGATTTCGTGCAATTTCATCAAGGCCTCCACAGGCGTGAGGTGGTCGATGTCGACCTCCATGATGCGATCCCGGATGGCTTCGAGGGAAGGGTCGTCAAGCTGAAAGAAGCTCATCTGAATGCCCTCCTCGGGAGCGACGACGTTGGACACGTCGGGCGCCGTCCCGGTGGGTTTCTCGCCACGCGCATCCTCCAAGGTGGTCAGCACTTCTTCCGCCCTCCGAACCAGGGACCGAGGCATGCCTGCCAACTGGGCGACGTGAATCCCAAAGCTGTGGTTGGAGCCACCCGGGGCGAGCTTTCGGAGGAACACGATTTTGCCATTCATCTCCTTCACGCTCACGTTCACGTTGACGATGCGTGGGAACCGCTGGCTCATGTCGTTGAGCTCGTGGTAGTGGGTCGCAAACAACGTCAAGGGCCTCAAATCCTTTGATTCATGCAGGTGCTCGGCGATGGCCCAGGCAATGCTCACGCCATCGTACGTGCTCGTGCCTCGCCCGATTTCGTCGAGCAACACGAGGCTGCGCGAAGTCAGGTTGTTCAAGATGGCCGCCGTCTCATTCATTTCAACCATGAAGGTGGACTCGCCGCTGCTGATGTTGTCGGAGGCGCCGACACGTGTGAAGATGCGGTCAAGGATGCCGAGATCGGCCGCCTTGGCGGGGACAAAAGACCCAGCTTGCGCCATCAATGAGATGAGGGCGGTTTGACGCAGGAGCGCACTCTTGCCCGACATGTTGGGGCCGGTCACCATCAAGATTTGGCGTCCCTCAGCATCGAGTTGAACGTCGTTGGCGACGTAGGTTTCTCCCAGCGGCAATTGCCGTTCAATCACGGGGTGCCTGCCTTCGGAAATCTGAATTCCTTGTGACTCCGACATGCGGGGACGGGTGTATCCCAGTTCCGTGGCCGTCTCTGCGTGACTCGCCAACATGTCGAGCAAGCCCAAGGCCCTGGCATTTGCCATGAGTGCACGCACCTCAGAGACGCACGCGGCCACCAACGCCGCAAATGCCGCATGCTCGAGGGTTTCTGCTTGCTCCTTGGCTTGGAGAATTTGGGCTTCAAGCTCCTTGAGTTCCTCTGTGATGTAACGCTCCGCCTGGGTCAGGGTTTGCTTCCGAATCCATCCTTCTGGCACCTTGTCCTTGTGGGCGTTTCGCACTTCGAGGTAGTACCCAAAGACGTTGTTGAAGGCAATCTTCAATCCGGAGATGCCGGTGGCTTCGGCCTCTCGGTCGCGGATGGCGTCCAGCGCTTCTTGGCTGTGAAAAGCCAGTCGGCGCACCTCATCCAGTTGGGCACTCACCCCAGAGGCGATGACTTCGCCCTTGCCAATGGCCGCGGCGGGTTCCTCGACGAGTTCTCGGGCGAGCCTGGCGAGCAGGTCGCTGCATGGCGAGAGTTGCTCGAGGTAGGGGAGCAGGGAAGCTTCCCCGGCGGTGGCGTCGGCCACGTGTTGCACGGCGTGAAGGCCCCGACGGATGTGCCCCACTTCACGGGGGTTGATGCGCCCCGAGCTGGCCTTGGACGTCAAGCGCTCCAAATCACCAACCCGGTTGAGGATTTGTCGAAGGTCGTGGCGCAAACTCACTTCTTCAGAGAGACGTCCCACGGCCTCGTGACGCGCCTCGATGGCCTTCAATTCCGTCAATGGCGCCACCAAAGCACGTCGCAACGCCCGGCCGCCCATGGGCGTGCACGTGCGGTCGAGGACGTCCACGAGGGTGGTGCCATCCGGATGGTTGGGATGCAGGATTTCGAGGTTGCGCACCGTGAAGCGGTCCAACCACATTCCCTCGTCTGGCCGAAGCCGGCGAATGCCTTGGAGGTGATCCAATTGGCGATGGTGCGTGGCGTCCAAGTAGTGCAGCACCACACCCACAGCCACGGAGGCGAACGGGGCGTCGTCCAGCCCAAAGCCCTTCAACGTCCCGGTCCCAAACTGCTGTTTGATGAGATCGTGGGCGTGAGCCTCTGTGAACACCCAATCGTCGAGCTTGGTGCGTGTCACGTCGTCCCCAAACAAGGCGCGGACATCTCCCTCACATTGGCGGTTGACGAGCCACTCTTTGGGCTCAAGGCTTCGAAGGATGCGGTCGATCCAACGCGCGTCTCCTTCGGCGGCTTGGAATTCACCCGTGCTCAAGTCGAGCAGGGCCAACCCCACGGCTTTGGACGTCCAATGAATCGCGGCGACGTAGTGGTTGGCTTTGCTTTCCAGCACGTGGTCGTGCATCACCAATCCCGGGGTGACGAGTTCCGTCACGCCGCGTTTGACCAGGCCTTTGGCTTGTTTGGGGTCCTCAAGCTGGTCGCAGACGGCCACTTTCAAGCCAGACTTCACAAGCTTGGGCAGGTAGGTGTCCAAGCTGTGGTGAGGAAAGCCTGCGAGTTCCACCTCCGAGGCGCTGCCGTTTCCGCGCTTGGTCAGCACGATGTTCAGCACTTTGGCGGCCGCCACGGCATCTGCCCCGAAGGTCTCGTAAAAGTCCCCGACCCTGAAGAGCAGCACGGTGTCCGGATGCTTGACCTTGATCCGGTTGTATTGCTTCATCAAAGGGGTTTCCTTGCCAGCCACGTCGAGGGGTTTTGAGGTTTTCCCGCAGGGGGAACCTCGAAAGTAGCATGGAAGCCTCGGAGCACCCCAAAAGACGGAGGGCCCTTTATTCACAAGGGGTTCACACCCTCACATCGCGACGGGCGGTCCCGTCACCACAGGGAGTCCCTGTCCTTTCCAGCCTGAAATCCCATCTTCCAGGTTGTAGACCTCTTGGTGTCCTGCCTCGATGAGCTCTTTGGCGGTCAGTCCGCTGCGGCCGCCTCCCTCACAATACACGAGCACGGGGCGGTCGCGGGGAATGGCATTCATGGCCGCTTCAA
>JBMZAL010000117.1:0-4647 GCA_049611325.1 Flavobacteriales bacterium | reverse complement strand
GAATTTCGCGCGACCATGAACAATCTCGTAGCCATCGTCGGACGGCCCAATGTGGGCAAGTCCACCCTTTTTAATCGGTTGACTGAGACGCGAGAAGCGATCACGGACGACACGAGTGGCACCACGCGCGATCGGAAATACGGGACGGTGGTTTGGACCAACCATCAATTCAATGTGATTGACACGGGAGGGTGGATCACCAAGAGCGACGACAGCTTTGAGGCGGCCATTCGTGGTCAGGTGGAGATCAGCTTGGAGGAGGCGGATTTGATTCTCTTCATGGTGGAGATTGAAGTGGGCATCACGGATTTGGACCAGGACATTGCCAACCTCTTGCGTCGCACAGGTAAGCCGATCATGTTGGTGTGCAACAAGGTGGACACTTCGGCACACGATGTGGGTGCGGAGGAGTTTTACCGGTTGGGATTGGCAGATGAGATTTATCGGATCAGCGCCAACAATGGATACGGGACGGGGGAGCTGCTTGATGCTGTGGTGGAAGCAATGCCGCGGATGCCGGAGCAAGAGGAGCTGGGGTTGCCGAAGTTGGCGGTGGTGGGAAAGCCCAACGTGGGCAAGAGCACGTTCATCAACACCATCCTCGGAGAGGAGCGAAACATTGTCACGGACATTGCGGGGACGACGCGAGACAGCGTGCACACGCGCTACCAGATGTTTGGGTTTGATTTTGAGATTGTGGACACGGCGGGACTTCGAAAGAAGAAGCAAGTCACGGATCACCTTGAATTCTACAGCACGGTTCGCACGATCAAAGCCATTGATGAAAGTGACGTGTGCTTGTTGATGCTCGATGGAAGCGATCCCATGGGGCGTCAAGACCTCAACATCTTCTGGCAAATTGTGGAGAGCTACCGTGGCGTGGTGGTGGTGGTGAACAAATGGGATTTGGTGGAGAAGGAGACCAACACCATGCGGGACATGGAAGAGATGATTCGGGAGCGCACCTCGCCCTTTACGGACATCCCCATTGTGTTCACTTCGAATGTGAAGAAGCAACGCGTGTTGCAGGCGTTGGAGACAGCTTTGGAAGTGAGGCAAGCGCGGGCATCCAAGGTGCCAACGAGCGAGTTGAACGACTTGCTGTTGCCCATCATCGACCACTATCCTCCGCCAGCATGGAAGGGGAAGTACGTCAAGATCAAGTACGTCACGCAGATCCCTTCGCAAACGCCAACGTTTGCGTTCTTCTGCAACTTGCCCCAGTACATTCGGGACCCATACAAGCGTTTCTTGGAGAACCAGCTCCGTGAGCACTACGACTTCCAGGGGGTGCCCATTCGTTTGTTCTTCCGGAAGAAATAACTTTTTCCTACAGATGGAGTAGGGGAAGCGCGAACGTTTACATTTGAGAGAATCCCTGAACCGAGCAAGATGAGTTATTTCTTCACTTCTGAATCTGTATCCGAAGGCCATCCAGACAAGGTGGCAGACGCGATCAGCGATGCCTTGATTGACCATTTCTTGGCGTTTGATCCCAATTCCAAGGTGGCCTGTGAAACGCTTGTGACCACGGGACAAGTGGTGTTGGCAGGGGAGGTGAAGTCCGACTCGCCCTACCTCGATGTGCAGACCATCGCGCGTGAGACCATCGCGAACATCGGGTACACGAGAAGCGAATACCAGTTTGATGCCGCGTCTTGTGGCGTGCTGAGTGCGATTCACGAACAAAGCGAAGACATCAATCAAGGCGTGGAACGTGCGAAGCCGGAAGAGCAAGGTGCGGGAGACCAGGGGATGATGTTTGGGTACGCGTGTCGCGAAACGGACAACTACATGCCGTTGGCGCTGGAGTTGTCGCATCGCTTGTTGCGAGAGCTTGCGGCCATTCGCAAGGCGGGTCAAGAAATGACGTACCTGCGTCCAGACTCGAAGAGTCAGGTGACGATTGAGTACGAAAACGACGGAACACCCAAGCGCATTGAAGCCATCGTGCTGAGCACGCAGCACGACGACTTTGGTCCAAATGACGAAGCGATGCTCGCCAAGATCAAAGACGACGTCGCCACCATCCTCATTCCTCGGGTCAAAGCGAGCATGAGCGAGCGCGTGCAGGGACTGTTCAAAGGAGATCACAAGTTGCACGTGAACCCCACCGGGAAGTTTGTCATTGGCGGTCCCCACGGGGACACCGGGTTGACGGGCCGCAAAATCATCGTCGACACCTACGGCGGAAAAGGCGCACACGGCGGCGGTGCTTTCAGCGGGAAGGACCCCTCGAAAGTGGACCGTTCAGCGGCGTATGCGACGCGTCACGTGGCCAAAAATCTCGTGGCGGCCGGCGTGTGCGACGAGGTGCTCGTCCAGGTGGCCTACGCCATCGGGGTGGCCGACCCTGTGGGTTTGTACGTGAACACCTACGGGACGAGCAAGGTGGAGGTGGAAGATGGGGTGATTGCCGAGCGCATTGCGGGCATTTTCCCGATGCAGCCGTACCACATTGAACAGCGCTTCAAGTTGCGCACCCCCATTTACACGGAAACGGCGGCTTACGGCCACATGGGGCGTCCCTCTGAAGTTGTGACCAAGCGTTTCGCGACCCACAAGGGAGGTGCAGCGAAGGAAATCACCGTGGAGCTTTTCCCTTGGGAGAAGCTGGACAAGGTGGAGGAGGTCAAGCAGGCGTTTGGACTCTGAGGCAGCTTTCGCGGCGTCTTCAGAAAACGAAATCGTACCCTTTAAGCTTCATCAGGCTGTAGGCTTCTGCATTGAAGCTGAAGAGCAGGCTGCCTTTGTGCTGGCCATGTCCTGAGCCGTCTGATTTTTTCTCGAGGTCAATGAGGAGCTTGGACTTGAAGAGCTTCTTGCGGAAGTTTCGCTTGTCAAAACTCTTGCGCATGGCCTTTTCGTAGAGGTTTTGCAGTTGCCCGAGGGTGAACTCTTTGGGCAGCAGGTCAAACCCTACAGGACGACGGCGGACGCGTCGCTTCAAGCGCTCTCTCGCGTAATCGGCAATGTCGTTGTGGTCGAATGCGAGGTCGGGGATTTCGGACACCGACACCCAGTGCATGCCGTGCTGCTCCCACTTCTCCGTTTTGAAGTCGTCGGTGTGCACGAGCGCGTAGTGGGCGATGTTGACCACACGGCCCCCAGGATGCCGAAATACTTGGCCAAACGCGCGGAGCTGTTCGACCGTGCTGGGGTTGTCGTAACCAAACAGGTCGCTGAACATCTTCTTGGCAGAAAGCAGCAGTTCTTCGCCGGCTTTGAGGTAGCGACTCGGCAGGAAGAGGGCCCCCTCGAAGGGCGGGCGCGTGCTTCGGGCCAACAAAATTTTCAAGTCCACGCCGTCAAAGCCGAACACGACCAAGCTGGTGGACAGGGCCACGCTGAAGTCTGGTTCTTCCTGCGGAAATTGCAGCATTTCTCCCATGGGGCAAAAATAGATGCGCCTTTTGAGGTGGGCAACGATTCAGGTCTCAGGAGTGTGAAAAACAGCGGTGAAAACATGTGAACAACCGACGCGAGCCGCGACGTACCTTGCACGTCCCATGTACGATCCTGCCTCCTCTCCCAATTCGCCCTCACCCAACCGCCCTCGCGACCTCATGCGAACGACGAATGCTTTGGTCCCTGGGGCCAAAGTGCAGCCCCAAGCCAAAGAGCTGGAGGAGGTGGTCTTGGGGGCCATGATGATGGAGAAGGCGGCGGTGAATGCCGTGATCGATGTGCTCCAGCCGGAGAGCTTTTACGTGGAGGCGCACGGCGAGGTCTTCCGTGCCATTCAGGCTTTGTTCAACAAATCGGAGCCCATTGACCTGTTGACGGTCACCGAGCAGCTCCGCATGGAGGGCAAGCTCGACATGCTCGGGGGCAGCCACCGCGTGGCCGAATTGACGACGCGGGTGGCGAGCAGTGCCAACGTGGAATTCCACGCGCGGATCATCGCCCAGAAGCACATTCAACGCGAGTTGATTCGAGTCTCCAACACCATCATCGAGAAGGCGTACGACGAAACGTCGGACGTCTTTGATTTGCTTGACGAGGCTGAAAGCAAATTGTTCGAGGTAGCCGAAGGCAACATTCGCAAGAGCTACGAAAGCATGGGCGCGGTGATGAAGCAGGCCCTCGAGGACATCGAGGCCGCGCGCAACAACGAGGATGGCGTGAGCGGTGTGCCTTCAGGCTTCAACGATTTGGACAAAATCACGGGGGGCTGGCAACGGTCGGACATGATTGTGCTTGCGGCACGTCCAGGGATGGGCAAGACGGCCTTTGTGTTGTCGATGGCCCGGAACATGGCCGTGGATCACCAAATTCCCGTGGCCATTTTTAGCCTTGAAATGAGTGCCGTGCAGCTCGTGCAGCGTCTTATTTCGTCCGAGACCGAAATCAACAGCGACAAGTTCCGGAAAGGAAACCTAGAGGAGCACGAGTACCAACAGCTTTACTCTCGCGTGGGCAAGTTGAGCGATGCCCCACTGTTCATCGACGACACGCCGGGCCTCAACATTTTTGAGTTGCGCGCCAAATGCCGACGGTTGAAGGCGCAACACGGGATTGACCTCGTCGTGATTGACTACCTCCAATTGATGAGCGCGGGCTCGGACAAGGGCAACCGCGAACAAGAAATTTCGAGCATCAGCCGCTCCATCAAGTCCATCGCCAAGGAATTGGATGTGCCCATCA
>JBMZAL010000116.1:0-4664 GCA_049611325.1 Flavobacteriales bacterium | reverse complement strand
GGACACGAGCACCTCCTCTTTGCCGTCATGACCTTGTCGCGTGACCACCATGTACACCCTGACGTTGAAACGTCCTTGGAGATTGAGTGCCTTGGTGGCCCGCAACATTTCGCGCTTGCCAGGAGGTCCAGACAAGCGTTCCACCGAGAACCCCGCGCCCGTCATGGCCCTTCGAACGTCGCCTTTGGCGCAGTACGTCACCAGTTGTCCCCCTGGCTTCAGGGCGAGACGCATGCGGTCCATGGCCTGCACCGTCCACAATTCTGGCTGTGCAGCGGGGGCAAAAGCGTCGAACAACACCACATCGTAGGACTCCTCCCACAAGGGGGCCTCAAACAACCCCGTCTTGATGCGTTCAAATGTGATCCACTCGTCGTGCCATTTTCCCTTCTCGTGCATCGCACGCCAGACTTTCTCCGGCACCCCGGTGGATGACGCATATCCCAAGGGCGCAGCTTCTTCCCAAGACAAGGGACGGGGCTCAAGGCTGTGAACCACAGCATGTCGTCCGGCCGCTTTGGCGCGCAACCACACATCCAACACATTCAATCCCGTCCCAAAGCCGATCTCAAGCACATGCAGGTCGCCCTCTGCGGTCCTTGAGAAGGCCGGCATCACCCCCATCTCTCCAAACACGTGCTGCGTCTCTGTCCACGCGCCGTGCACGCTGTGGTAGCACACGTCGAGGTCTTGCTGATGCAGGGTCTTGCTCCCATCGCCGGTCTCACGCCATTTCACCCTCCAAAGGTCGCCCGCAGAGGACAATCTGATGCGCATTTGGACTTAGAAGCCCTCGATGGCCCCCAAACCGAACAAGGCAAAATCCAAACGCACCGGATCGACAGGATCGATGGCGCGCAGCGACGCCGTCAATTCCGCCACCGCCTTCCAATCGTTGGCCGTGCGTGTCAGCAATCCCAGCTTGCGCCCCACGTTGGACGTGTGGACGTCCAGAGGGATGTGCAACACTGAAGGTGAAACGCCCTTCCACAACCCCAAATCCACACCCCGGTTCGAAGGTCGAACCATCCAACGCAGCCACATGTTGAGTCGCTTGGCGGCTGAGCCTTTCGCCGGATTGGCGACGTGCTTTTGGGTGCGGGGAGCCACGCCATCTTGGGCCATGAATGCACGATGAAAGGACGTCAAGGCCGACGCCAGACACTCGGGATCTTCAGGCGTCTCCCACCCCGACATCACAGCCTGTTCCAACGACCCATGGGTCCGGAGCAACCCAGCCAGCGCCCGCACAAAACCCTTGGCATCGACTTCTTGAAAGGTGCGGTGCACAAACCCATCAAACACCTTCAAATCCGATTCCTCATGGTCCACGACAAAACTCCCTGGCGCGTGATCCATGCGCTCCATCAGACTCTCCAGGCTTTTCAAGATGGACACACGGTTTCCCCAAGCCAAGGATGCCGCAAAAAACGAGGACACTTCGACGTCTCTCCGGTCGGTGAAACGATGTGGAATGGACAGGGGGTCTTGGGGGATGAAGTCCGGTACCTCATACCGCTCCGCCTTCTCGAGCAAAAACTCCTTCACTTCCTCCGGTGCCATGCCGCAAAAATCGGACTAAATTCGCATTGTGTGGGGAAGGCCTGACATACTCTGGGGATTGCTGGCGCTGGCCATACCCATCGCGCTTCACCTGCTGCAGTTGAGAAGGTACCGCCGTGTGGCTTTTTCCAATGTGTCCTTTCTCAAGGATGTCCAAAAAGAGACCCAATCCCGGCATCGCCTGCGCAACCTGCTCATCCTGCTCGCCCGGATGCTGGCATTCGCTGCCTTGATTTTGGCGTTTGCAGACCCCATGCGGGGCCCAGAAGGAGGCGCAAACAAAACCTCGCGTCAAGCCGTCTCTGTCTACCTCGACACGAGTCCATCCATGATGGCGGCGGGCGAAACAGGGCCCTTGATTCAAGAGGCCAAGCAAAAAGCCACCGCCTTGGTGGAGGCCTTCGCGGAGACCGACAAGTTTCACGTGTTCACCAGCGAATTTGAGGGTCAAGACCAGCGATTCTTGACCCAAACCGAAGCCTTGGAGCGCATCGCGGCCGCGCAACTCTCTCATCAAGCACCCTCGCTTGAGGCGGTGGTGCAACGGAGCATGGATCCTTTCCGCCGTGCGGAGGGTGCCTCGCCGCGGGCTTTCTGGATCACGGACTTGCAGAAGAGCACGCATGACCTACGCATCATGAATGCTCCGGACACGTCGGTGGCTTGGCATGTGTTGCCCGTCACCGCAAACGACGTGCCCAACGTGTGGATCGATTCCATTTGGTTTGACGCCCCACTCGCCTTGGCCGACCAACCGGCAGCGCTTCAAATCCGCATCCAGCACGACGCGCGAGAAGGCGTCGATGGACTTCCCCTGACCCTGAAAGTGGACGGGGTGACCGAGGCACTGGGCTCTTTCAATCTCGTGCCGGGTCTGCCCACCGACACGGTACTTCGGTTCACGCACGGCCAAGCCGGTCCCCACGTTTTGACCGTCGAACTCGAGGACGCACCTGTGCGGTTCGACGACATCCATCACCTGGGTTACGACGTCCAAACGGGCATCGACGTCTTCCATTGGACCGATGCGGGCATGCCCTTCCGGAAGGCCACGCAACTTGTGGAACAGGCATTTGAATCTGCGCGCCCCATGGTGGAAGTGACACGCGGAACCTCCTTGCCTTCTCCCCAAGTGCTTGCGGCCTACGACCTGGTCGTCACAGACGGCATCTCTTCCCCTTCACCCGGTGCATGTGCCTTGATTCAGCAATTCGTGGAAGGCGGTGGAAGCGTCTTTGTGATTCCCGACAGCACGGCCCAAGGCCTCGACGCGTTGTACCCTGCCCTGTCCCTCATTGCGCCAAAAGGCTGGATCCAAGAAGAAGGACAAGTCAGCGAAGTGCGGTGGACCCACCCCTTGTATCGCGGGGTGTTCCGGGCCGTCCCCTCTCGCGTGGATTGGCCGGAATACGACCGCATTCTCGATCGGGCACCGCATGCCAAGGAGGAGGTCTTGATTGAAGCCAACAACGGAACCGCCTACTTGAGTCAATTTCGCGGAACGTCCGGAGCTGGACATGTGTACCTGCTGGGAACCAACCTGGAAACGGGCAACCTGACCCGCCACAGCTTGTTTGTCCCCACCTTGCTTCGTGCCGCCGAATCCGCGCGCCAAACCGAGGGTCGGCGCTACCTCCTCGGCCGCGACCAAGCCATGACCTTGGCCCTGCAAGATGCCTCTGCGGCATCACGCGAAACCGACGTGGCTTGGTCTGTGGTTCAACTTCACGCCCCTGCAGGACAACCCGAGGTAAAGGTGGTCCCCGAAGTGCGGACCACCCCCGATGGACTTCGGCTTGGTTGGGGGGCGGCATTGACGGAACCGGGGGCTTACGCGGCCCAACAAAATGGCACCACCGTGGCGGCATTCGGGCTGAACCCAAGCGCATCCGAGTCTCAACTGACCTGCTGGCTGCCCGAAGAATGGACCCAAGAGTTGGTCTCTTTGGGCTGGGAAAACATTCCCGTTTGGACCCAACCCGCAGATCAGGTGGCCCGCATGGTGGAGCAACACGTTGCAGGCGAACGGCTTGCGTGGTACTTTTTCCTCGCCGCCATTGTGGCACTTGCACTCGAAACCCTACTCTTGAAACGATGGAACAAGCTGTTCTCCTAACCTCCGTGCACGTTGTGGACCCCCAGGGACCCTGGCACAATCAAGTTGTGGATGTCCTGTTGCAAGGAGGACAAGTGGCCGACATCGGCCCCTCCTTGAACGCACCTGACGCCCTCGTATTGAGCGCCAAAGGAAGCATGGTCAGCCCCGGATGGATTGACGGTCAGGCCCACTTCCGGGAGCCTGGCTTGGAAACCAAAGAGGGCATGAACAGCGGCTTGGATGCTGCAAGCCGAGGCGGTTTTACCCACGTTGCGGTGTTGCCGAGCACCTCCCCTTGCGTCGACCATGCAAGCGCGGTCCGCAACACCCTCGCACTGGGAGCCCAAGCACAAGACGCCGGAATCCCTGCGGAAGCCTTGGCCCTGGGTTGTTTGTCTGAGGGGGGACAAGGCGCCCAATTGGCGGAAATGCATGACATGAGCGAAGCCGGTGCGGTGGCCTTCACCGACGACACGCCACTCGACCGTGTGAGCCTCCTTCAACGCGCACTCACCTACAGCAAGGTTCACGGCAAAGTGGTGGTCGACGTTCCCCTCGACCGAGACATGAATGCGGGCGGACTCATGCACGAAGGCGTGTACAGCACGCAAATGGGGTTGATTGGCATCCCACACGAGGCCGAGACGCTCCGGGTGTCTAGAGACTTGGACGTGTTGAAATACGCGGGAGGCCGTCTTCACCTTGCGACCCTCACGTGTGCCGAGAGCGTTGCCATGGTTCGCGAGGCCAAACGCGCAGGATTGCAAGTGACATGCAGCACCACCGCCGCACATTTGATGTACTGCGACGAAAACCTGGCGGGGTTTGTCGGCACCCTGCGCGTGTCTTCTCCCTTCCGGGCCAAAAGCGACCGGGACGCCTTGCGAGAAGGCGTGTTGGATGGCACCATCGACATGGTGGTGAGTGACCATCGGCCTGAAGACCTCGAGCACCACGATGTGGAATTCATGCTCAGCCCTGACGGCATGGCCACCTTGCCCTC